>JAISJS010000393.1 GCA_031261385.1 Treponema sp. | reverse complement strand
GTAACATTCTTTTTGGTGTTAGCCAGCTCTTCCGCCAGAAGTGCGCAGCAGGAGCCGGACTCGATCATCACCGTCTCGCCTTCTTCTACGGTTTTTGCAGCCATAATAGCCATACGCCGTTTGATATCATAATGATACGCCATCCGCTTGCCGACATCGTCGGCGCTGTCCAAACTTGCATAACCGTGTTCCCGGCGGATCAGCCCCCGTTCCTCAAGTTGATCCAGGTCTTTCCGCACTGTCACCTGGGAGACATCCAATAATTCGGCCAGAGCGGTTACTTCCATACGTTGGCTCTGCGCCAGAACTTCCAGTATTTCCGTGTGTCTGTTGGTCATTTTTTCTTCTCCTTTCGTCATAGTATTAGCAGCGCCGCCTTATCTCTAAGGTACTAATTTTACTAAAATAGTCAAGTAAATTCGTTTCATTTGAAATAACTATTCAGTCAATCGCAATGATATTTTCCTTGTTATAGAAGAAAACGACAAAAAGGCGACTGACATTTTTTCAAGCTGAGCAAAGCTGTCAAAGGCCTTGATATCGTTTTTATTGAGATTTGCAGTTTTTTTTCAATGGGGTGGAAAAGGCCATCCTGCTCAATGAGCAGATCTATTTCGGTTTGGTTTGAATCCCGGTAGTAATACAAAGGAGGGCGCCTGCCATTGTGGTACCATGCAAGTAAATTCTATGAAAATCAGCGATATCATCGCCGATTTTCATAAAGTAATAACTATCCCGGAATTCAGTTTTTATTTAACTTTGATGATATACCCGTCTTTCCGGGCGGCGGCTTTCGGCGCCTCTGCGGCATAACCGAGCAGGACGTGGCCCGCCGCTTCAAAATCTTTACCGAGGCCCCATTTTTTTGTCAGCGCTTTGCCGTCTTCCGAGGCAAAAACTTCTTTTGCCCGATAGACATAACAGGAACCGACGCCGATAGCAGCGGCAGCATTGAGCAGGTTGCCAATTACAAGATTGCCGTTTTCAACCGGGGTGGGCTTCGATTTATCAACAAAAACATTCACCACCGTTGGCGCTCCGTAAAAAGGTTTTGCCTTGGGGTCTTTTAACACATCGGCGTTGAGCTTTTGAATTTTCGAAAGAACGGTTTTGTTCTGTACCGCCACAATTACCACGCCCTGACTGCCCATGCCGGTGGGCGCCCAGGTACCCGCTTCGAGGATCGCATCGAGTTCCTCATCCTTAATCTGCTCACTTTTATAGGAACGTATGCTCCGCCGCGCCTTTAAATCTTTCAATGTCGTTTTACTCATAGTATACCTCCGTATTTAATAAGGATAATAACATTTCAAACTTTATGCAATCCCTTTTCGTACTTTTCGTGAAGTTCGTGGTTATTTTATATTTCCAAATCCCGGCTTTCAATTTTCTTTACCGCGTAATCGACAAATTCGGCAACCTTCATCGGCGGAAGCTGCCGCCCGTCACGCAGTCTGATGGAGACCGTGCCTTCGTCGGCCTCACGCTGGCCCACCACAAGCATGTAGGGGATCTTGCGGTTTTGGCAGTCGCGGACTTTTGCGTTGAGTCTACCGTTATCCAGTTCTGCCGTTGCCCTGATGTCGCGGGCTTTTAATTCAGCCAAAACTTTTTTGGCGTAGTCGTTGATTTCTTCTGACACAGGGATGACCGCCGCCTGTTCCGGGGCAATCCACGCGGGGAACGCGCCGCCAAAGTGTTCGATGAGCACCCCAAAGAAACGCTCCAGTGAGCCGAGCAATGCGCGGTGGATCATGTACGGCCTTTTGTGCTGGCCATCGGCGTCGACAAAGGTCATATCAAAACGCTCGGGTTCATTAAAGTCAAACTGAATTGTCGTCATCTGCCATTCGCGGCCCAGGGCGTCTTTTATTTTAAGGTCGATTTTTGGGCCGTAAAATGCGCCGCCGCCTTCGTCCATTTCGTAATCGAGCCCTTCGGCGATAACCGCCTTGCGGAGACTTTCCAGTGCGGCGTCCCAGCGATCCTGGGCGCCCACCGATTCTGCGGGCTTGGTAGCCAGGTACGCCTTGATATCCTTAAAGCCGAAAACTTTCCATATTGCAAGGCTGAAGCGGAGCACTTCGAGAATTTCACTCTCCATTTGATCCGGCGTGCAGAAAATGTGGGCGTCGTCCTGGGTAAAACCCCGCACCCGCAAAAGACCGTGAAGCACGCCGCTTCGCTCATAGCGGTACACGGTGCCGAGTTCCGCCCAGCGCAGGGGCAGGTCGCGGTAGCTCCGCCCGTTGGTCTTGTAGATCATGATATGGAAGGGGCAGTTCATCGGCTTGATGATATAATCCTGCTTGTCAATCTGCATTGGAGAATACATGTTCCCCTTGTAAAAGCCCAGGTGCCCCGAAGTCTCCCACAGCCAGGACTTGCCGATGTGCGGCGTGTAGAGAATTTCGTAGCCGTTGCGGTAATGTTCCTTGCGCCAGAAGTCCTCGATAGCAACCCGCATACGTCCGCCGTTCGGGTGCCAGTAAATCAGCCCCGCCCCTGCTTCCTCGTGAATCGAGTAGAGGTCCATCTCCTTACCGACCCTGCGGTGATCCCGTTTTTCAACTTCGTCGAGGAAGGTCAGGTACGCCTTAAGGTCCTTGGGATTTTCCCAGGCGGTGCCGTAGATCCGGGTGAGCATGGGCCGGTTCTCATCGCCGCGCCAGTATGCCCCTGCAATATTCATCAGTTTGAAGGCCGCCGAGTTTATCTCGCGGGTATTCTGCACATGGGGTCCCCTGCAAAGGTCGGCCCACTGGACTTTCCCTTCGGCATCCTTTTGTTCATAAATTGAAATCGTCTCGTTCGCCGGAAGGTCATTGATAAGTTCCTGTTTGAAAGGCTCACCGGCAAAACGCTTGAGCGCCTCGTCCCGGCTCAATTCCAGGCGGACAAAATCCTGCCGGGATTCGATGAGCTTTTTCATCTCCGCTTCGATGGCGGGAAGATCCTCCGCCACAAGCGGCGCTTTCCCGTCCGCAGCCGCAGGAAACTGGAAATCGTAGTAAAAGCCGTTTTCGATAGAGGGGCCGATGGCGACTTTCGTCCCCGGGAAAAGCCGGGTGACGGCCTGCGCCATGATATGGCTTACGGAATGACGGATTGTGGCAAGCCGCTGGCTTGCTTCAAGCTTATCGCTTTTGGGATCGGATTTAATGTCTGACATATACATAAAGCATGATGATTTTAGGGAAAATGGTCAATATGCACATTCGCTCCTATGCCCCCTAACTTTCTTAAGGGCACACAGGAATAATGCGGGGGGTCCTGGCGCAAGGAAGATTTTGGCGCCTCTGCGTTGCTTATCTATGCGGAGGCAGCGGCAATACGTTCCCGCACCATATCGCCGACCACCTGAACGGGGGTTTTGTGGTCATGCTCAGCTATGGTCAAAATGTAGTTGGCGCTCATGTCGTCCAGGAGCTGCAATAGTTCCCGATTGCGAGTGAGGGGACCTATCCCTTCCAAAAGTTCCGGCGGATTTTCTGTCCATGTTTTCTCAAGCGCCCATGCCTCTTCGTCAGTTGGTCGTCTGGCCATTTTCACTCATTCTACCACAAAACCGCCGTATTGTGCAATAAAAGTGCAAATCTTATTACTTCTTTAACTTATTCGACTTTGCGGTTTAAAACTCTTAAGTTTATGATGTTACGCCCGGCTCCCGGGTCTTCAAAAAAAGTCCATTTTGCAGCATACTTAAAAAAGGTGACTGACACCTGGACAGGGGTAACAACATGAATTTTTCCGGTATCGTTATTGGGGTAGGCGCTTTTTTGATCATTGGCATTATGCATCCGGTGATCATCAAAACAGAGTACCATTTTGGAAAGGGCGCCTGGTGGACCTATCTTGTACCGGCGGTGTTTGCCATAGCGGGGTCGATCATCGTTTCACAGGTAATAGTGTCTTCGCTCCTGGCAGTGCTGGGATTTACGCTTCTCTGGAGCATCAAGGAACTGTTTGAGCAGGAAAAACGGGTGCGTAAAGGCTGGTATCCGGTAAATCCGAAACGCCCTGTGGAACGTTTCGCTCCGGACAGCAAAAAAACGCCTGAAAATTAGAGCGACATTTCCCGGCCAATTGGTAATGGCGTCAGTCTCTTTTCCTGCGTACCTTTTCCCGGCGGGAAAATAATAATTTGACGCCGGATTTTTCTGCGGCATTTTGAAGATTGTCATCCAGGGTGCCCAGGATCGCCTGTTTCCGGAGGGCAAGTTCCAGATACGCCGCATCGTAGGCGCTCAAACTATAATCATGGGCAATACGCAGAAGTTTTTCTGAATAAGCGCCGCCGGAAGAAAAATCGGTAATTATCTTGAATAAAGAGATATTTCGGAGCAGTTCTTCTGCCTCAGCATAACTATAGCGTTTTCTGAGGATATTGTTTCTGAATATATTTGCCATCTCATACCACCATAAATGAGGGACAAATAATTCATCTTTTTCGCCGACTGAAGCACCTGCCTTAATGAGCTCTTCCGTTTTTTCATCGGGGAGTATTAAAGCCGCACTGAACGAAGCATCAAAGATATATACCATTACGGCCTGCCTTCATCAATCATTTCTCTTATTTCCTTGGCAGTGAACGGCTTACCTTTAAAGTACTTCTTTGCCATTTTTCTAAGATTTTCTATCCCTTCCTGCCGCGTTTTTTGGGGTTCAACAAAGGGGATGATTTGGGCTACGGGCTTGCCCCGCTTTGTGATGATGTAATCATTGCCGACTTCAACATCCGCGATGATTTGTGAAAAATGGGTTTTTGCCTGAAAAGCGCCTACGGTCATAATAGCCTCCTATAGACTAGTCTAATAGACCAGTCTATTTATTGCAAGCCTTTTAGCCCCTCTGTATAAGCCAAATACCACAATGCAAATTTTTTGAACAAAATACATTACAAAAAAAGTAATAAAATTAGCCCAAAAGCCTTGACCTGAGGGGAAAAAATAGCTATGTTTAGAGTATACTGATGATGCGGTTTAGATGAGTTTCTATACAACATCGACTTACAAATCATCTATTATTATTGGTTTTGCACCTCAAGCTTTTCAGCTGCCGGATCGTCAGGTAGCCTCCCGGGTTTCCTCACCTCCTTTTCCCGGGGGGCTTTTTAAATTTTCCTTGGCGATACATTTCTTGAGCCCTGCGCTGTGTTACCGATGTAAAAAACACGCTCGATGTCTCGCGTGCGTTCATCGAGCAGGGGTTTTTTAAATTTTCCTTGGCGATACATTTCTTGAGCCCTGCGCTGTGTTACCTGATATTTACCAAAATACCTCCTGTGTGCTAACTTTATCAAATGGTAAACCCTATGAAGGTATACCTATTTCTAATCCCGTTCCTCCTCCTTGCCTGCGGGGGAAAAGCCCCGAATAAGGCGCCGGTTGTAACCAGCGACCCGACGCTCCACCTTTCCCGGAACGATGAGGAACTTGACCGGATTGCCGAACAAGCCAGGAAAACTCTGCCGGCCTTTATACGCCGGCTCAGGCGGCCCAGGGATGGGGACGGCAATTTCCGGATTAAATGTCCTTTTCGGGCGGACAGCGGCAGCGGGTTCAGCCGGGAACAGATTTGGCTCTCCGACATCCATTTCAGCAATGGCGCCTGGTTTGGGACTGCTGCGAACACTCCTTTTTATATTTCCGGTTTTAAAAAGGGGGATACCCTTTCCTTCAGCACTGATGATATCACCGACTGGATGTATATCCACGATGGGAAAATTATCGGCGGCCTTTCGATAAAATACCTGCTGGAGCAGATTCCGGAAAATGAACGGGACAAGGACCAGCAGGCGGTGCGGTCACTTTTTCCTTAAAGAAAGTGATATGAATAGAGTGCTGATTTATTTGGCATACAGCGTCAGGCTATTACAAAGCATTTAAGGAATATTTTTCGCACAAATGAGTTAGATGAAAATTCAGTTAGTTCCATTTTGGAACTAACTGCCGCTGATGGGAAAAAGTATCAAACAGGTGCCTTAAGTTTGGTGCCTGGCACTATTCCTCATATGCCTTGTATACCGCCTCAAGGGTATCGTGGATGTTTTGGGTGATGTCTTTTTTGAACCGTTCAAGCAGGCTCCGGTTTTCCGTGGGCGTTTCGGCCTCCTGGAATAAGTAGCATACTTCCACGCCCAACCCGTTGACAATGCCGGATAAGGTTTCCGAGGTCGGGTACTTAAGGCCCCGCTCAATATTACTGAGAAAAGTGATTGAAATACCCGCCCTTTCCGCAAGGGCGGCCTGTGATAAGTGCCGCCTTTTCCGGTAAAACTGTATCCGTTTACCGAGAAGCGCCCGTACATCTTGCCCGCTGATCACCGCTCTAATACGCCCCTATATATCAATATTTTATTAAACCATACGGAAACCTGCTTGACCAAAATCAATTTGTTCTATATAACTATAGAACCATAGGGAAAATTCTGTATTTTTTTAAGAATATTTCTCTTTGGCCCAATGTATGCTCGTTGAGCATATTTGATTTTTATTCTTGCTGGGAAAGGGGTGAAATATGGGCATTGAAGTTTGGGACTCTAACAGCCACAGGTTAGGGATTATCAATGGAGGAAATCAAGTATGAAGAGGATGTTTTTTGCAATACTACCCTTAATTATGGTTATGGGATGTGCAAGTAGTGGAACACCCGCCGCTACCGCAACAAATAACAATTCCGCGCCTGCCGCGGCGCCCACAAACAACGGTTCTTCCGGAATTGATTTGGACACGGCTATCAAAGAAGCCGCCTTGCAAATGGACGAGCGGCTTCCCGGGGGGACAGAAGTTGCCTTGGTTAGTTTGGCTTCATCTTCATTACAACTTTCTGAATATATTATCAACAGATTGGAGGCGGCTTTAGTAGACAGCAGAACACTTGTCGTGGTTGATCGCGCCAATTTGGATAAAGTACGGGCGGAGCAGAATTTACAGCTTTCGGGCGAAATAAGCGATGAATCGGCAAAGGAAGTGGGGCAACTTTTGGGCGCCGGGGCGATTGTAACCGGCTCGTTTACAAACCTGGGCGATATGTACATCCTAAACCTGAAAGCCATCAATATGAAGACCGCCGCTGTAGCGGTTTCGTATCCTGCGGATATTGCCAAAAACACGCGGATAGAAACTTTGCTTGCCATGGGCGGCGACGCGACAGGCAGTGTTGCCGCTTCCGGCAACAGACCCGCAAGCGGCGGGACACAGGCGGCTCCTCCTCCCGCGCAAGCGCCTGCGGCGGGGGAATACCGGGTAGGCGGAACAGGCCCTGCGGGCGGGCTCATCTTCTATTCAGCTGACTCCGCACGGGCAGAAGCCACGCCTCCTCCCGTTGATGGGAAATATCTGGTTGGCAATATGGGCCCAGCAAGCGGTGTTGTTTTTCATTCGGTTGCGCTGGTAACAACACTTCCGCCGGTTGGCGGGGAATACCGGGTGGGCGATACCGGCCCTGGAGGCGGGATCATCTTCTACATCAACCCCCAAGCCGGCCCATGGAAGTACCTGGAAGCCGCGCCCGCTGAAACGGAATGGAGCAGTATTACCTGGTCATCAAACAACAACGCTACCAATATTGCGGGAACCGGAGTCGCGATAGGTACCGGTAAGCGCAATACGGAAACCATCTTAAGGGTCCTAACGGAAAAAAGAGAAAACGATAGGGCGGCGCAGTTCTGCGATTCATTGGAGTACGGGGAATATGCCGACTGGTTCCTTCCCAGCAAAGACGAGTTGAACCTGATGTATACGAATTTGAAGGCTAAACGCATCGGGGGCTTTTCTGATACCTTGTACTGGTCTTCGTCCCAGACCAACAATATATGGAATTCATGGGCACAGAATTTCGGCGACGGAAGACAGGAGGAGCAATCGAAGAGTAATACCTATTCTGTCCGTGCCATCCGGCAGTTTTAGATAGGGGAATGCCCTGCGCCGCCCATGGTGCAGGGCGATTGGATGGCGGGGCAAAAAATACACTGGAATACGCGAATATATCGGTAAAAGAACTGGCAGTATTGTCCGGGGTAAAACAGAAAACCATTGAAAGCTATCTTGCCCCAACGCCAAAAACACCGTCTGTAAAGGCGGCTTTTAGCATACCCAGAGTCTTAAAAGTGTCTGTAGAGTACCTTTTGACCGAAAAAGAAGAAAAGAAAGGCCGTAATATAGCCTCATTACCTGACGAAATTCAGAAAATTGTCAAAGTTTTGGAACGGCTGTCCATAAGGGAGCGCAAGGCGGTTTTGGCTTTGGTGGAAGGTCTCAAGTCCCCTAAACCGTAAAAATGGTATTAAATTTATGCGCTTGCACTAATTTGTGGAAAATCTTTAATATTTGACAATTTGTATTGCTCTGCCTCCCAAAGCGTCCGTTTTAATTGCATGGTAAGCCAGCTTTCCGCTGTGGTGTGTGTGGCTTTGGCAATACGGATTGCCATCAGGGGGCTCAATGTTGACTTTTCGTTTACAAACTCGGAAAGCGTTTTCCGTGTTATACCGAGTAAACCAGCCGCATCGGTAATACTCAAATTAAGCGGAACAAGAACATCTTCCAAAAAAATCCTTCCCGGATGTACCGGTTTTCGTGTTTGCCGCATGTTAGACTCCTTCTAGTAATACTTCTAGTGATAATCGAGATAATCCACAATATGCGCGTCAGTTTCTTCAAAACGAAAGGTGACACGCCAATTTCCGTTCACTGTAACCGACCATACCCCTTTGTCCCTGCCGGAAAGTTCATGCAGCCGGTAACCAGGCAAATTCATATCATTTGGGGAAAGGCTGGCATCCAAACGGTCAAGAATACGTTCCAATTTGTCTGCATGAGCGGGAATAATCCCTCTTTTGGTTCCCGAGAAAAAGAATTGCTCAAGTCCCTTATGCCTGAAAGAACGAATCATTTATATATTCTATACTGTAACGCGTAACGTGTCAATATCTCAAAGAAAAGTTCCTGCTCATGTTTCGCTATACTCACGACAGACGCATGAAAAGGAATTTTACCACGAACCACACGAACCAACACAAAAAATAAGGACAATTTTGTACTTTCGTTCGTGTTTTCGTGTGGTTTGTGGTTTCTTCTCTTTGAATTTCATGTTCATGCGTTTGTCGTGTCGCTATACCGTCAAACTCAAAAGATCCTGAATTAGAACTTGCGGGATAACATATATACGATTCAAGTTGGCAGCCATCCATCCGGAGCGGTGATGATTTTCCCATTGTAGGTTATTTCTTGGGGCAATAAGGACTTTTTTAAATCTTTGGTTTTTATTCTCTTGAAATAATCGGCGTGTTCTCTCAGGTTTACCGCATACAGAACGAAGGGCGTGTATGTACAGAAGGTGTTTTTTGGCCTTCTCCTATAGACATTCACTTTTATCTTAGCCATCAACCAAACCCCTGGGAACAAAAAAAATGCCGAACACACTGTTCGGCGGAGCAAGCGTCAATAGCACTTGCGAGTACACTTATATATTACAGTTAAATCGCCTAAAATGTCAATATTTTTCTCAATTTTTCTTTATTCGTGGCAAAGGTTCAGTATACTTGAATTTTCCCCATAAAAACAGTATATTATCATTATAACAGGAGTTTTGCAAAACTTCGTTTTGCTTCGATTTGACTGTGCAGTAGACGCTGCACTAAACAGGAGTTATATCATGTTTGAAGAACAGGTTAAATCTGCTTTGAATAATGTGCGGCCTTCCCTGCAGGCGGACGGCGGGGATGTGGAATTTGTTTCGGTGGCCGATGATGGTACCGTTTCGGTCAAGCTGACCGGCGCGTGCGGCGGCTGTCCGATGGCCCAGATGACCCTTAAAATGGGCATCGAAAATTATCTTAAAAAGGAAGTGCCTCAGGTTACTGCCGTTGTCGGCGTGTAAATTGAGTGTCTGACCCTCATAGGGATTTCCTCCCCATAAGCCGCGCCGATATGGACGGCAGGGGGTGGGGAGCCTGCGATCTAATTTTCGTTTCCGGTGACGCCTGCGTTGATCATCCTTCTTTTGCCGCGGCGGTCGTGTCGCGGGTGCTGGAGGACGCCGGTTTTAAGGTAGGCCTTATCTGTCAGCCGGATTGGAAAAATCCCGCATCATACACTGTTTTGGATCGTCCCCGTTTGGGGTTTCTCGTCGGAGCGGGCAACATGGATTCCATGGTGGCCCATTATACCGCCGCAAAACGCCTGCGTTCCGATGACGCCTATTCACCCGGCGGCAAAGCCGGGTTTCGCCCGGACCGGGCAATACTTAAATATGTTGAAGGAATCAGGCGGGCGTATAAAAATATTCCGGTGATTATCGGCGGGATCGAGGCGGGGCTGCGGCGTTTTGCTCATTACGATTACTGGTCCGACATGGTCAGGCGGTCGGTGCTGCTGGATTCCAAGGCCGACATTTTGGTTTACGGCATGGGCGAAAAACCGGTACGGGAAATTGCCCGCCGTCTTGCCGGTGGAGAAAATATCGGCGACATTGTTGACGTGCGGGGCACCTGTGTTGTGGCGCATAATCCGCCTCCTGCGGCAGTTATTCTTCCCGGCTATGAAACGGTGAAAGTCGCCGACCCCGCGTCCCTTCGTTCTTATGCCGAACATTTTATGATTCAGAAACAAAACGCAGACCCTGAAAGCGGTAAAATTTTGGCCGAGCCAAATGACGGCGGCCGCTGGGTCATTCAAAATCCTCCTGCGTATCCGCTTACCACTGTGGCACTTGATCATGTGTATGAATTGCCGTATACCCGCCGCGCTCATCCTATATACGACGCCGCAGGCGGCATTCCCGCCCTAAAGGAGACGGCTTTTTCGCTTGTCGGCAACCGGGGCTGTTTTGGAGGATGTTCGTTTTGCGCGATCACGTTTCATCAGGGCAGGGCGGTCACGGTGCGGAGCAGGGAAAGCCTTGTCCGCGAGGCGGAGACCCTTTGCGGCCTTTCGGGTTTTAAGGGCTATATTCACGATGTCGGAGGACCCACGGCAAACTTTTCAGGCCCTGCCTGCAAAAAACAGGCGCGGGGGGCGTTCTGCGCAAACCGGGAATGTCTTTTTCCTTCGGCCTGCCCGGAACTAAAAGCAGACCATGGGCCGTATCTTGAAACATTACAGGTGATTCGATCCCTGCCCGAGGTCAAAAAAGTTTTTATCCGCTCGGGCATTCGCTTTGATTTCATACAGATGGATAATCAGCACGGAAAAGAATTTTTGGAAACCCTTTGCTGCTACCATGTGAGCGGGCAGCTCAAGGTTGCGCCGGAACATAGCTCCGCCGGTGTGCTGGCGCTTATGGGAAAATGCGGACCGGAAAGTTATGCGCAATTCAAAAAAGAGTACGAGGAGACTAACCGGGCTCTGTCCCTCAAACAGTACCTGATTCCGTATTTTATTTCTGGACACCCCGGTTCGACTTTGAACGATGCCGTGGAGCTTGCCCTGTACCTTAAAAAAAGTCATTTTATTCCCGACCAGGTACAGGATTTTTATCCGACGCCGGGGAGCCTTTCCACGGTGATGTACCGCACCGGCCTTGACCCGCGGACCATGTCGCCGGTATACGTTCCCCGCGGCGAACGGGAAAAACGGCTGCAGCGGAGCCTTTTGCAATTTAATCATCCGGAAAACCGGAAGTTGGTTCTGGAAGCCCTGCGGGAAGCGGGACGGGAAGATCTAATCGGGAATGGGGCTGAGTGTCTGGTGCGGTAATTTCAAAATGAAGAATATTTAACCACACGAACTGAATGCTAAACCAACATAAGTTAGTGAGGTTAGCGGTTTATTTTGAAATCAGCTCATTAATAAGAAAATTGATAATCACTATTCTTGTAAATGACATTAATTGAAAAGGATGTATTTATTTTAATTCCGTCGAAAAGTGCGAATTTATCGGAAGAAATTTTTTCACTAGTCAGTTGCAAATAGTAATTAGTATTTCTTTCCAGCGAATCAAAAGTTGTATTTTCATCAGGATTCAACTGGCGGAATTTTGAGTCAGATGCTTTCGTCTTGGAGGTCGATGGATAAACCCATATCGTATGATCCGTACCGTTTTTAACGGTAAGATCAAATCTTTCCAGTTCACAGCCTGAAAAGAGAATAACGGCTAGTACAAAGAATACCGGCAAAAATTTTTTGTAATTCATCATATTAACACCCCTGAAATTACTATATACCTTTTTCTCAAAATATGCTACAAAATCTTATGAATATTGAGAAAAACCGGGTTGTCAGTATTGATTATACCCTCAAAGACGACAAAGGCAATGTTGTCGACTCTACTTCCGGTTCGGAACCTCTTGAATATCTTCATGGTTTTGAAAATATCATTCCCGGCCTTGAACGGGCGCTGGAAGGGAAGAGCCAGGGCGATCACATTACGGCGGCTATTCCGGCGGCAGACGCCTATGGGGCGCGGAACGAGAAGCTTGTTACTGAAGTGCCTCTGGATAAGTTTGACGGGGTTGAGTCGGTGGAGGAAGGGATGCAGTTTGAAGCGCAGACCCCCGACGGTTACCGGATTGTTACCGTCACCAAGGTAGCGGGTGATACCGTGACCATAGACGGGAATCATCCGCTGGCGGGCTTTGACCTCAACTTTGACGTTACGGTTGCAGGGGTCCGGGATGCCAATGCCGAGGAATTGATACACGGTCATGTCCACGGCGCTCACGATCATGAACACGTCCACGAGGATTGCGATGAATGCGGGGGCTGCGGCGGTCATTAGGAGCCTGTGCTTCGGGAGCCGGTATGGCGCTTAAACCGCTGGACTACGGCGTCTGTGTTCTGGCGCTGGCCTTTGTTGCAGTTACCGCGGCGTTCACTTTTTCAGGCGGCGGTGATCAAAACAGGATAACCCTTAAAAGTGATGGCGGCGTCTGGGTGTTTCCCCATGACGCCGTGGAAACTGTTACCGTGCCGGGGCCGCTTGGGGATACGGTGGTGGAAATTCAGGGCGGCCAGGCGCGGATAGTTTCTTCACCCTGCGCGAATCAGACTTGTGTTGCCGCAGGCGCTGTTCATTCACACGGTCAATGGCTGGCCTGTCTCCCCAACCGGGTTCTGGTATCTGTTGACGGTGAAGCCGGTAAAAGTAATGACCGTAAATCCCGCGCAGTTAAAAATGCCGGTAGTGATGCGTCGCAGACGGCGCCTTTGGTGAACGAAGTTGATGGCGCGGTCTGGTAAGAGCCTTGCCCTGCTGGGCAGCCTCTGTTTGTTTTTATCCACCATTGAATACCTGATCCCCAAACCGCTTCCCTTTATGCGCATCGGCCTTGCAAATCTTCCCCTGCTGCTTGCCCTGGACATCTTCCCCCTCAAAGCTTTTGCCGCGCTGGTATTGATAAAAATTTTCGGGCAGGCAATTTTAACGGGTACGTTATTCTCATACGTTTTTCTGTTTTCGCTTGCGGGAACCGCCGTGTCTGCCGCCGCCATGTATGCCCTGCGCCGGCTTTTGCGCCCGGCCCATATCGGTTTTACCGGGATCAGTGTTGTCGGCGCCTGTCTCTCCAATGCCATTCAGCTTGTTCTGGCCCGTTTTTTTATTTTTGGGGCAAGTGTGCAATACCTTGTTCCGCCTTTTCTGGCTTCGGGCCTTGTTACCGGTTTTGCCCTGGGGCTTTTTTGTGAGGCATTCTGTGCCAAGTCAAAATTTTATGCTCATGCAAAGAACGGGTCCGCGGATGAAGAATTGGAGGAGAAGAAAGAGTCCGCGGATGACGCGGATGTACGCGGATTCAAAAGAATGAAGATAGAGAGAGAAGATAAGGGGAGGCTTGGACGGCGTGAAAGGTGGGATTCATTTTTTTTAAGCGGGGATCTTTTTGTTGCCGGATTTTTGATGGCGCTGCTCTTTTTATTTACTTCTTCACTTCCAATGAAGGCCCTGCAATTTTTTATGTTTGCTTTTTTTGCCTGGGTTTCCGGTAAAAAAAATAATTTTTTAATAACTATTTTTGTAATTACCGGAATTGTGTTTTTTAATTTGCTTGCGCCCTACGGAAAAGTGCTGGCAGAATGGGGGCCTTTCAGGATAACCGAAGGGAGCCTGCTTTCGGGGATACGCAAGGCGATCATACTTGAAGGACTTGTTATGCTGTCCGGCGCTTTTACACGGCCCGGTTTACATCTGCCCGGCCGGTTTGGAGCGCTGCTGGGCGGTTCTTTTTCCATGCTGGAACGAATTCGGGAGCGCAGGACCCGTATAAAACGTAATCATCTTATTGAAGGGATTGATCAACTGATGTTGGAACTGGAAGGCGATAACGATGCAGACGCGGAAACGGCAGCGGATCGGGAAACGCCGCAGAAACCCGCGAACACGCCGCGCTGGAAAAGCCGGCTGCTTCTTGGGGGAATGGTTGTGCTTACGGCAATCGCAGCCGTGCAAGGCCTGTAGCTGCTTCCTGATAACCGGGATTAAGATGCAGGGCCTGTTCGTAGGCCTGGATTGCAGGGGCGGTATCCCCAAGAATTTCCCGAACCTGGGCAAGGCGGAACCACCACAGGGCAAGTGACGGTTCAAGGCGTACTGCAGTGGTATAGGCAATATCGGCATGGCGGTATTTCTGCCTGAGTCTGTAAATTTCGCCGATGAAAAAATACGCTACCGAGATCCGCTCGCCCTCGGGTCTGGCATTGGCATACCGCTGCATTAAATTTAACGAGCGATCATAATCATTAAGATAAAAATAGGCTTCACCCATGGTTTCTACGATACGAAAATCATCAGCATAAAGGCGGAGGCCGCGCTCGCCCCAAATGAGGACATCGGCGTATTTCCGCTGACGCTGGAGAGCCCAGGTGATTACCGTATAGGTATCACGGGTTGCGGCATTGCGGGATACTTCATCCTGACAGATGCGGACCGTCTCGGCATAAAGAGCCTCCGCTTCTGCGGTGCGGTTTCTCGATTCCAGGTCCCTGCCGGCGCGATAATTTTGCATGGCGCTTGGGGATGCATTGGCGCCCGTTGAAGTTCCCTGCGGACCGGGAACGGCGGGACTCTGGGCAAAGACCGTAATGCCGGGGAAAACGAGGATAAGAAAACAAAACAACCTGAATAAAACCCGCATACTATTATAATGACGTGTGGAGACGATATTTACAATAGAGTCATTAGAGTCATTTTGATAACAGCTCGTTTATCGCCGCCGCCGCCCTTCTGCCTTCACCCATGGCGAGGATCACGGTAGCGGCCCCAAGGACAATATCGCCGCCGGCATAGACCTTTTCAAGCGAAGTTTTTTGATCCGGCTGTACCAAAATGCGGCCCCGTTTGTCCACCGATAAATTTGCCGTGGTGCGTGATACCAGCGGGTTTGATTCGTTTCCAAGGGCGACGATCACCGTATCGCAGTCATAAATATATTCGGAACCGGGGATGGCTACCGGACTGCGGCGGCCTGAAACATCGCTTTCGCCAAGTTCAAATTTTTGCAGTTCCATGCCGGTTATTTTTCCCGTATCATCTCCAAGGATCTTGTTCGGATTCCGCAGAAAATCAAAAATGATCCCCTCCTCTATGGCGTGTTCAACTTCCTCGGCACGGGCAGGCATTTCTTCCCTGGTGCGCCGGTAGATCACGTGAACCTGTTCGGAACCGAGCCGTAAGGCCATGCGGGCCGCGTCCATGGCCACGTTGCCGCCGCCGATAACTGCGGTGATTTTCGACCTGAACATCGGGGTGGCGGCTTTTTCAGGATCGTACGCTTTCATCAAATTGGCGCGGGTAAGGTATTCGTTGGCGCTGAAAACTCCGACAAGGTTTTCACCGGGAATACCTAAAAATTTTGGGAGCCCCGCGCCAACCCCGATAAATACTGCGTCAAAATGATCGTCATCAAGCAATTCACCGATCGTCCGGGTGCGGCCCACAAGAAAATTTGTTTCGATTTTTACACCCATTTTCGCAAGAATCTCAACTTCTGCGCGGACGATGTCTTTGGGGAGGCGGAACTCGGGAATGCCGTAGACCATGACCCCGCCGGGTTTATGGAACGCCTCAAAAATAGTTACCTCGTGGCCTTCCCGCGCGGCATCGGCGGCGACGGTGAGACCGGCGGG
>JAISJS010000314.1 GCA_031261385.1 Treponema sp. | reverse complement strand
GGGGGGATACGGTGAGGGCTGTCTGGAAAGGCGTCCTGCCCCGTGCATTGCGGGCATGGATCGAGGCGCCCCAGAGGAGGAGGAGATTTACCATATCGCTGCGTTCCATTGCGACGGCGATGTGCAGCGGGGTATCTCCGCGGGCGTTACGGGTGGTCGGGTCGGCGCCGAGATTGGCAAGCCGTTCCATCGAACCGGGGAAACCTGCCATGACCGCTTCCATAAAGGGGGTATTGCCGTCGGCGTCCCGCACTTCAAGGTCTGCGCCCCGGCGGATCAAAAGGGTTTCCAATTCGGTAATTCCGAGCCTGACCGCATCGTGGAGGGGGGTATTGCCGCTTAAAGAGTGGGAATTGATATCTATTCCCGCATCCATAAGGGCTGCTGCCGCATGGGGCGCATTCCACCGGACTGCCGCATGAAGCGCAGAGTTTCCGAGGGTGTCCCGGCTGTTAAGGGAGGCGCGGGAGGCAAGCAGGGTCTTTACCGTAGAAGCGCCGTCAGATTTTACCGCCATGAACAGCGGAGTCTCTCCGGTGGCGTTAGCTGCTTCGGTTTTCGCTCCCTGCTGGATAAGAAACGGGATTGAACTGTCAAACTTCCACTGGGCAAGGTAATGCAGGGCGCTGTTTCCAAGGCCGTCTCTTGCCTCCAGGGTCAGGGGATTGATCATCCACCGGCGCATACCGCCGGAAGATACAAAGGCCAGATAGAGGGGGCTTTCACCTTTTGCGTTAGGGGCAAAAATATCCGCCCCGCGGGAGAGGAGGAGTTCACCGTTTTCCTGGCTGTTCAGGGCGGCGGCAAGGTGCAGGGCAGTATCCCCTGCCTTGTTCCGGGCATTGACCGGTACTTTTTTATCCAGAATGAGTCCGACAATTTTAACATCAGAGCGGTTATTGACCGCAGCGTGGAGTATCGTGTTGCCGGCGCTGTCGCTCTGACGGATAGTCTCTTCGGTGATGAGGTAATTGAGGGAGGTGCTTTTATCCCGAAGGGCTCGGTCAAAGGGGGTGACCCCGCCGTTATCTGCCGCAAAAATATCTGAGCCGTGGGCGAGGAGCAGGGGGATGAAGGTTACTTTGCTCTCCTGCACGGCAAGGTACAGGGGCGTTTTCCCGTCGATATTACGGATTGAAACATCGCCGCCGCCGCCGAGGAGGGTTTGCAGAACATCGGGATTCCGGTTGAGCGTTATGGCGATATGCAGGGGGGATTCCCCATGTTCGTCACGGAGATTTGGATTTGCCCCATGGGAAAGAAACAGGGCAATGGCCTCCCGGTGAGACGCCGGGGGAATGCCGATATGGAGTACCGAATTTCCCTTGGCATCCTGGGTGTTTACCTCCGCACCCCGGGCGATAAGGCTTTCCATAACGGAAATATTTCCCGAACGGGCCGCTTCATGTAGCGGCGTAGCGCCGGAAGCACTTTTTGCATTTACATCGGCTTTTTTTTCAATCAAAAATGTGATGAGCCCCGCATAACCGGCGCCTGCGGCATAGTGCAGGGGGGTGAGCCCGTCGGCAGTGCGGATATTGTAGTTTGAACTGCGGACCGCAGGGGCAAAACAGGAGAACAGGGGATTTTCCGAATATCCCCCTGCAAGGATAAGCCGTTCTGCGGCTTCCATGTGATTCCGGGAATCGGGACGGGCCAGCGCCAGATCCAGCGCCGTTTTCCCGTCATTGTCTTTTTTTCCGGCAGCGTTCTTTACCGCAAGGATTTTATCGATTCCCTGGGCATTACCTGCAATACCGGCAAGGTGAAGGATCGTCCTCCCCTGCGGATCAACAGAATCAACTGAAGCGCTGGTCAAAATCGAAGACAGAAACACCCCGTTCCCGGCGACCGCGGTCAGGGCGGGGCTTCCGCCGTTTTTCAGCGGGATATGAATATCTGCTCCCGCCGCGGCAAGCACCTTGCCGACCTCCGGATCATTTTTTTCGGCGCTGATTGCCAGCGGGGTCCTTCTCTGATTATCCGGCGCGTCTACATCGGCGCCCATGGAAATGAAGAAGTTTGCCAGGTTTGGATCTTTTATTTCCGCCGCCATGTGGAGAGGCGTCCTGCCGCGGGAATCAACGGCATGGACATTTTCTTTTCCGAGGAAAAAGGCGCGGGCCTTGGCGGACTCCCCCCGTTCAAGGAGGGCCCAAACATCATCCTCTGCAGAAACTTCCGCCTTTGGACTGCTTTTGCATCCTGAAAAAGAAAGGAGGAAGACGCCGGCTACGCTTAAAACAGCTAATGTTAAAAGAATTTTACACTTCATACCGGGATTATCGACAAAAAAAAGGCCGATATATAGAAAAAGTCACCGACAATGAAATATGAACTTTGAGTTGCTTACCGTCGAGAAAAAAATGATAATCCTTGATTTGGCGGTTAAGGCAATTTCCCTGCGGCCCGCCCTTGCCGAAACAGCCAGCGGCAGCGAACTCCCCGAAAAGGTCATCGATTTTGCCAAAAACCTGGCTGAATCCATTGAGGATGCGGCCCTTTGCAGTATGGATTGACAAAAAAGCGTTAAATTTGCTATTGTTATTCAGTCTTAATTATGCGGCCATGGTGGAACTGGTAGACACGCCAGCTTGAGGTGCTGGTGCCGAGAGGCATGGAAGTTCAAGTCTTCTTGGCCGCAGCGTTTTATTACTGCTCAACCTGCAAAATATCCCACACTGCCCGGGTTTCCTGGCCCAGACGCCAAAAGCCGATTGCGGTGACCCCCATGTTACGGTACATTTCCATCCTGGCGGAAAGGGAATAATCGTCCTCGTAGTAAACGGTGACGGCAATAGTTTCCTCATAGGTAAAGGTGGGGATGCCCTTATCGCGGCGTATGCTGATATCCTTGTGATCGTTCAAAATGGTTTCAATCCCCGAGTACAGGTGGGCCCGGGATGGGTTTGTGTTTCCCCAGGCCCTGCCGTAAAAGGGGATGCCCATGACGAGTTTTTCCCGGCCTATGACGCTCAGGGAATATTCCGCCACCGACTTGCACCAGGACAGGGATGCTATGGGACCGGGAGCGCTGGTTGACCAGTGTTCGTCATAGGCCATTACGAGGATTTGATCTACCAGGGGTTTTATCTTTGCATAATCATAAATATCGTTGTTCAGGGTTTTGGTTCGGGCGGGGAGGGCAACGGTAAAAATCTTATTCCGCAGGCCGGAGCGGAGTTCGGCAAGAAACGACAAAAAATTCCCCGCATCCCTTTGGGGGATATTTTCAAAATCTATCTGCAGACCGTCAAAATTTTCGGCGGCGGCGAGAAGGTCGGCAATCAGGGCCTTTCGTTCTGCGCCGGAGGGGGCAAGGACAAAGTGGGAGAGGGCTCTGCCGTTACAGGCCACTACCATGTGGACCCGTCCGGGAAAGGACGGCACCCGCTTTGGATTGGGAACATCGGTCAGCTTGCCATAAGCGTCAATTTCGGCGCCAAAATAGCCAATATCGGTAACGGGCATACCCGGACGGAGACTCGATTCCCTGCCGGCAAGGAGGTAGCCCCACACTCCGGAAAAAGACGAAACCGGCAGGGGTTCTCCGGACAGGGGAAAATCAATGGAAAAACCGGGGCCGCCGTCAAAAAGATCCTGACCATCTGTTTCCGTATTCTCCGGCGCGGAACGGCAGGAACTGAAAAAATTCAGGCTTAAAACACCAAACGTCACCAGCAGCATCAATTTTAAATATTTCACGTAATCTTTAATATAACAGAAAGCTCCCCTCGTCAAGACGGCGGAAAATGCTGCCCTTGACATTTTTTTACTAATGGTTATATTTGAACTTGTGGGAATAAACAATCCGTCGAATATATAATAACCGGCGGTCATTTTAGAAGGGTTTGAATGGGAATATTTGAACGAAAGGAACGTGAAAAAGCCGAACGCCGGAGCCTTATTATGAGCTGTGCCAAGGCGCTGATTCTCGAATACGGAGTGGAAAAGGTAAGTATGGGGGACATTGCAAAGAAGGCGGAACTGAGCAAGGGCACGCTGTACCTTTATTTCCCCAGCAAGGATGTCCTTTTTAAGGACATTTGCGACGAGGCGGCTGCCAAATTCAGCGAGTATGTGGAGTCCCGGCTGAAGGAAAGCATGTCGGGGCTGGAGGCGCTCAAGCAGTACTGGATAAGTTATCTGGAGCTTTATGGGGAATCGGATGATATTTTTTTACTTTTCAATATGCGGCATTTTTTGGCGCCTGACGGTTCTTTCATTTCTGTGGAAGATACGACATGGTCCGCTTCCTATGTATTTTACTATCTGATAAAAAAAATGATAGAACAGGGGGTGGATGAAGGGCTTTTTGAAAAAGATATTGAGCCGGGACTTATAGTCAGGGCCATCATCGGGCTTTTTTCCCAGGCAGTGGAAAACGCCGCCAAACTGCCCAGGACAGAGCGAAAACCGGATCTTGTGATTGATGAACTAAAGACAGTTTTTCAAATTATGCTTAGGGGAATAGCCCGGGAAGGAATCGATCGGTCCCTCCTGGTGCTGCCCAATAAAAAAACAGATGAGTGAGGCGCCATATGGAAAAATCCAATGAAAAGTTTTTGAATAAACTATTTAAACATCCGTTTCTTATCGTTGCGGTCATTGCATTGATAACCGTTTTTTTTGCCCTCCAGCTTCCCCGTGCGGAACTGGATAACAACAACTTCCGTTTTGTGCCGGACAGCGACCCTGCGCGGCTCACCTCCAAATATATTGACGACACGTTTGGGAGTTCCCTTTTTATCCTTGTCGGGCTTGAGCGGGAATACGGAACGGTGTTCGACGGGGAATTTTTAAACCGGCTGCGGGATTATGTTCAGCGGATTGAGGAACTCCCCACGGTGGACAATATCAATTCCCTCATCAGTACCGATTATATTTCGGGAGACGGTGAATCCATCATCGTGGAAAAGCTTGTCGGGGAGGATTTTTCCGGTTCCCCTGCGGAGATTGCCGAACTTAAAACACGGCTGCTCTCATGGGATACCTACGAACGATCCCTTATCTCCGATGACTTTTCTGCTACCCAGGTATTGGTGCCGCTGGACATTCCTTCGGAAGATGCGGGAAAGCCTGAAGTAATCGAGAGTTTTGTGCAGATCCGCGATATTGCCCGGGAGATGTTTGACGGACTTGCAACGGTGTATGTTACCGGAATGCCGGTGATAAGCGCCACCGTCAACGAAGCGATGAGCATGGACCTTACCTTCCTTGTGCCGCTGGTTATCGTTGTGGTATTGCTGGTACTGTTTTTTTCTTTCAGAGGATTTACCGCAGTTATCCTCCCCCTGCTCACGGTGATTGTCGCTTCGATTTGGTCTGTCGGGGCCATGCCCCTGTTTGGGTTTCAGCTTTCGGTTATATCAACGGTTCTTCCGGTAATCCTCGTTGCCGTGGGAAGCGCTTACGGAATCCATGTAATTACCCATTACATTACCGATATGGGAAACCGCAGCATGGACGCTGATGCGCACCGGGAACTGATCTTTGCATTATTGCGGAAAATAGGAAAGCCGGTGTTTCTTGCCGCCTTAACCACCTTTGTCGGTTTTGCCTCCTTTATCTTTACTACCGTATCGCCCATCAGGGAATTCGGGTATTTTTCGAGCTTTGGGGTGGTAGTCTCCTTTGTGGCGGCGGTAACGCTGATCCCCTCGCTGCTCATTATCCGGGGACCCAAGCCATTGCAGAAACATGCCGCAGGAGCCCCGGCCGAAATTGACGGTGTGGATCCGTTAAGCGGCGCCATAGCCGATACTCTGGTTACCGTGGCGCGGAAAAAACGCTTTGTAATGGGTTTTACGGTAATAGTGCTGATGATTTCGCTGTACGGCCTTTCAAAACTGGTTATCGACAATATCATGATGGAATATTTCAGGCCCAATACCGACATCAATAAATCCGATGTGTTTATCCGTGAGAAATTCGGCGGATCAAAAGTGGTAAGCGTAGTGCTTGAGGCCGATGATTCTGCAACTCTGCTGAGCCCTTCATCGCTTTCTGCCATGGACGGACTTGCCGTCTACCTCCAGAAGGTTCCCCAGGTTGGGAAGGTGATGGGCTTTACCGATCTTGTTAAACGCATCAATCAGGTGTTTAACGCCGGTGAAAGTCCGGACGGTTTAAAGAGTACCGCGCAAATTCCGCCCGGGCAGGATACTTCTTTGGATGATGATTTTGGATTTGGATTTGATGATGATTCCGGATTCGGCGATTTTGGTTTTGGTGATTTTGATTCGCCTGCGGTAAGCAATGCTGCCGCGGGAGGCAGCGCTGCCGCAGGCGGTGATAGTGAAAAAAAAGATCCGGCCGGACAAAAGATCTATACCGAAAATGAACTCATCGCCCTGTTTGACCGGGCGGGGGGAAATTCAAAATCAATGAACGCCAACGATCTTGTCCGGGAGCTGAAACGGCAGGTGAATTACCAGGGGGCCTCGTATTACGAGATCCCCGCCGACCCCAGGCGGTACGGAAAAAGCAGCCCCGAAGAACTCCAGCGGCTTGTATCCAATTATCTGGTGCTCCTTTCGGGCAATATCGACCAGTATGCCAATGATCCGCTGGAGCCGACAGCCGTCAAGCTGACGATTCAACTGCGGACCCTGGGTCAGGCTGACAGTGACATTGCCATCAACAAAATCAATGAGTATATCCGCATTAATTTTCCGCCTGAAATACGGACTACGGTTGGGGGCGTTACCATGGTGGAAGCTTCCCTTAACCATCTGGTGGTGCAGTCACAGCTTATATCGGTTATCATTTCAATATTGATGGTGTTTATCATCATTACTGTTTCAAATAAATCGTTTATTGCAGGATGCATCGGCATTGCCCCGCTTTCAATTTCGATTCTGATCAATTTTGCCGTGATGGGCTTTGCGGGAATTAAACTCAACATCGGCACCTCAATGGTGGCCAGTGTTTCCGTGGGAATAGGCATTGACTATACGATACATTACCTTGAGGCCTTTAAACGGGAGTACCGTGCATCGGGGGGAACGGGGGAATTCCTGCGAAAGACCTTTACCACATCGGGAAAAGCAATTATTATCAATGCGGTTTCTGTCGGCGCCGGTTTTGCCGTTTTGCTTTTGTCCCGTTTCAATATGCTTGCAGACCTTGGTCTGCTTATCGCGTTAACGATGGGAACCAGTGCTTTGGTAAGCCTTACGGTACTTCCGGTTTTGCTGACCCTTATCAATCCAAAATTCATTTGCAGGGAGTAATGCTGACCTTTGGTCAGCTTCGATTAACCGGTGCGGTCTGTACCGCACTAAATAGGAGTTAAAATGAATAAAAAACTTTTTTTCGTTATTGGTGCGCTGCTTTCAGCCGCAGTGCTTTTTGCGCAGGACGCCGGGCAGCAAATAGATGTTCAGGCAATAATCCGCGCCTCGCGTGACCGGATCAGCGCCGATACGGTTTCCACCCGTTCCCGCATGGTAATTACCGCAAAAAACGGGACAACAACCGAACGGGTCATCGATCAGTATTCAAAAGACGGCCCCAAAGGCGACCGGGTCATTATTGTTTTTCAGTCTCCCAAGTCGGTGGCGGGAACCCGCTTTCTTACCATGGAAAACCCAGGCAGCCCGGATGACCGCTGGATATTCCTCCCCGAGTTAGGCAAGGTCAGGCGTATCGCCGCATCGGAAGGTTCGGGAAGTTTCATGGGGACCGACCTTTCCTATGACGATATTTCCTCGGCAACCCGTTCCGCCGATCTTGATACCCATACGCTGCTGCGGGAAGAAAATTTTAACGGCACGCCAAGCTATGTGATCCAGTCTGTTCCAAAAGACGGCGGCTATCAATATTCAAAGATGATCCAGTGGATTGATAAGGACACAAAAGTAAATCATAAGATTGAGCTGTACGACAAAAAGGCCGCGCTGGTAAAAACCCTTGAAACATTGCGCCTTAAAGAAGTGCAGGGCCGTCTTACCCCAATGTCCACAAAAATGACCACCATTGCCGCGGGAACATCCACGACTATCAATGTTGATATTATCAAATACGATGATGCCATTCCCGAGGGGGTGTTCACCGTCAATTATCTTGAGACGGGGAGGGCACGGTAAAATGCGTCGTTCTTTGATTGCCGGATTTTTATTGTCGGCGTTCCTTTTCCCCCTCAGCCTTTTGGCTCAGGATTTTGGTTTTGGGTTTGATGAAGACCGTGACGCCCCATCATCCCCAATCTCGGTGCAGACCGGAGGAAAAGTTCAAGGTGAATTGCTTGGTTATTTTGAGGACTTTGATTCTGAAAGGGAGCAAAAACTGACATCCCTGGGTGATATTTTTTCCGGAAACCTCAACTTCAGCGCCTCGGGCGCCAATGTTGATGCCTTTATCAATCTTAATATTTCCCCCTTAAGCCTCGAAGAGTTGGGGGATGGTTCCCTCACGAATTCAGTATACGCCCCGCAGCTTTTGGATGAAGCGTATCTCCGGGCTTTTTTCGGCCCGGTAAACATTGAAGCGGGTTTACGCAAACTTGCCTGGGGCAAGGCTGATAGTTTGGGCCCGCTTGATGTGGTAAATCCCCTTGATTATTCGGATCTTACCGGAATCACCGATAGCATGTCGATGAAAATTGCCCGGCCCCTCGTGCATGTTTCCTGGGGTATGGGTGACACTTCAAAACTGGAAGCGGTATTTATTCCGAATTTTGCCGCTCACCGTTTTGCACGGGAGGGCCGCTGGACGCCGGATGCATTTTCAGGAATACCTGAGCAATTCCGGGATGGTATTGGAAACAGATTTACCGAAAGATTTTCCGCTCATCCGTATTATAATTTGATTCTGGCAGGTATCAGGAATGCCGATCTCTCATCTTTTGCTTTCACATCTGATTTATTACCCGATACCAGGGGTATAGAATATGCACAAGCGGGCTTGCGTTTTACTTCCACCTTTGGCCCCGCCGATGTCGGTATGCAATATTTTTACGGAAACTTATTCCGTCCGACAATCAGCTTGGATGGTGTAGATGCTTTTTTGGATGATCTGGTTGCCAATCTTCCTGCGCAAAATTTAGATTTACTTGTGCCGCAGCTTACCTACAACCGCTATCATCAGATCGGCGTTGATTATGCGCAAGTTTTACTCGGGTTTAATCTCCGCGCAGAGTTTGCCGCTCACATCACCGAAGATTTAAGCGGGGACGATGGCAGGATCAATAATCCCTTCCTTGCATGGTCGGTGGGTTTTGACCGGGATCTTTTTTGGGGGATAAACGCCAATGTCCAGTGCGGGGAGACGATACGCCTGTTGAATGACAAGGTCGGAGACAATCCGGTGTTTGACGCCGAAGCGGGGCTGGATATAACTGCCACCCGGCTTACCGTGCAATTATCAAAAAAGTTCTTGCGGGACAATCTTGAAATAAAGGCAGTCAACATTTGGGATATTGAAGACATGGATATCTACTTTATCCCGTCGATTGTCTGGACGGTAAAGGATGTAAAGGCAGAACTTTCAGGAGGAATCCTTGCAGGGAAAGAGGGCGGGGAATTGAGTCAGTATTACAGGAACTGCTTTATCAAAACCGGTTTGAGCTACTCGTTCTAATGAAGTAAGAGAATAAACCACGAAAAGAGAAGAAGAGAAACCGCAGAGAACGCAGAGGGGTGCACGCGAAAGCGTGCAAACGCGGAGAACGCAGAGAGGAGAAGAGATAACGCGGAAGAACGCAAAGAAAGAAATAAAAATTTGGGTTTATCTTCTCTGTGTTCTCTGCGTAAAATCTCCGTGTCCTCCGTGGTTAATATTCTGCATTTTTAATTACAAATTCAAACCACCAAGGTAATTCTCGTAGGCGCTTTGCGCCTGCTTTACTTTGTTCCGGGCGTCCTCAATTTTGTTGTTCAGCGTGTCGATTTCGCTGTCCATGGACACTAACCGTTTAAGGTATTCCTGGCCTTGCTGGGTTTGATTGCCTGCCGCTTCAAGGTTTTGCCTGATTCTTGCCTGATCGGAAACAAGGCGGGTTTTCTGGGTTTCCAGCGCCTGTTGGGAGGCGGTTTCTTCATCGGCTTTCTGTTTTAATTCTACAGCCTTCTGCAGGGCAGTCCGTACCCTCGCGGGAATTTCCTGATTTGAAGCATAGCTTAAAAAAGTTTCCGGCCTAAGCTGGGCAAGGGTAATCCGCTCGGAAAGGGGCATTTCCTCGCGCACGGTAAAGGCAAGTTCCCCGGTTTTGGGAAGATCTTTTGTAAACCGGTAGACGGTACCGGTACGTTCATCGAATTTTGCCGGTTCTGCAAGGGTAGTTCCCGCAGTGATGGGGTGTTCGATAATCAGCTTTTTTGATTCAGCGGAACTGTTTTTTATGGTGTATACCTTTTCGTAACTCTGCCTGCGGCTGATGGTCATAATTCCGCTCTGGATATTTACGGCGGTTACAAGACGGGAATTGGATGCGCCTGCGCTGCCGGTTACCGAAAGATCCTCGCCATAGGAAATAATGCGCCGCTCGTTTTCCGGGAAAAATTCAATCAGGGCGTCTCCCGCATAGGTACCGTCCGAATATACCGTGATAGGTCCTGCGGGGAGTTTCATCCCGGTGTTGTTTGTCAATGCTGCGCTGATTGCAGGGTGAATAACGGCGCCTGCGCCGGAGAGACGGGAGCCCGAAAGTACCAGGGCTTTTTCCGCCGTTACCTTTCCTTCTACAAGCGGCAGCATGGCGCTCTGCCGCCGTTCCAGGGTGACCGGTCTTTTTATAGTGAATTCAAACTGATCCCCTGCGGCGCTTCCTGCGGCAGTTTCAATAA
>JAISJS010000262.1 GCA_031261385.1 Treponema sp. | reverse complement strand
GCAATATTGACCGGCAGACTGCCAGCGTCTCCCGGTCCTCCTCGGCCATTGAAGAAATGCTTGCCAATATTCAGTCTGTCACCCAGACCCTCGTCAAGAACGCCGAAAATGTTAAGGACTTGACCGAAGCATCCGAAGTCGGGCGGACCGGCCTGCAGGATGTGGCGGCGGACATCCAGGAGATTTCCCGGGAATCCGAGGGGCTTTTGGAGATCAACGCGGTGATGGAAAACATCGCCAGCCAGACCAACCTGCTTTCGATGAACGCCGCTATCGAAGCGGCCCACGCCGGTGAAGCGGGAAAGGGTTTTGCCGTAGACGCCGATGAAATCCGCAAACTTGCAGAAAGTTCCGGTGAACAGTCCAAGACCATTTCCACGGTGCTCAAGAAGATTAAAGAATCTATCGACAAGATCATCAAATCCGCTGATGGGGTACTGAACAAATTTGAAGCTATCGATACCGGGGTCAGAACTGTTGCCGATCAGGAAGAAAATATCCGAAACGCCATGGAAGAGCAGAGTGAAGGAAGCAAGCAGATTCTGGAAGCCATCAGCCAGCTCAACGATGTTACCCAGCAGGTAAAAGGCGGTTCCATCGAAATGCTGGAGGGCAGCAAAGAGGTCATTCAGGAAGGCAAGAACCTGGAGAATGTTACCCAGGAGATCACCAACGGAATGAACGAAATGGCAACCGGCGCCGACCAGATCAATATTGCCGTATCCCAGGTGAATACGATCAGCGGGGACAATAAGAGCAACATTGATATTCTGGTTAAGGAAGTGTCAAGATTTAAGGTAGAATAATGTAATATACTGTCCTTTATTTTAAGATAATCTCATCATTTTATACTCCCGTTTTTATAATTAAAGGCGGGGGTATTGCCATGAAATTAAAAATTAAATTAACCGTAGTAATTATTGCCATGATGCTGGTCATTATAGCGGCAATATCTATGGTACTGTTAAGCAGGGCGCGATCACTTCAGATAGAAGCGGCGCAGAGAAATATGGAAAGCCTTATCGGGCTGCATGCAAAGGATCTTCAGGCGCGCTACCAGGCTTATTACAACAGTGCTCTTGCGGCCTCCCAGATATTTGACAGTTTCGCCAATGTAGACGCTGCGGACCGGCGTAGGCAATTTAACAATATACTGCTGGGAATTCTGGAATCCAATCCGCGGTATGTGGGAATGTTCACCGTATGGAAACCCGGCGTTATTGATAACCTGTCTGCGCAGTTTGCAAATACCCAGGGTTCGGATGCACAGGGCAATTATATTACGCTGTATACCCGGGAAAACGGCTCCATAGAACTGCGTTCCTATCCTGATGCGCAGAGGATTTTGGATAATCTGTCGCCCATTCCGACGATTGCTGACCCTGAATACCGTATGGTAAGCGGTCAAAATGTTCTTGTTTCAGAATTTATTGTTCCGATTATATTGGATACTGATAAATCGATAGCCGGCGCAGTCGGAATTATTGTCAATCTTTCTGCATCGCAGCCGCTTATAGCGCAGATTCGTCCCTATGAAACCGGCTTTGCCGGTCTCTTTGCCGCTGACGGTACCATTATAGCTCATTATTATCCGGACCGGACCGGCAAGGATTTCCGGGAAGCAAGCCTTGAAAGTATGGGGCAGAAAGGGGTAACCATAATAGAAAATTCTCTTTTCTCCGGTGAACCCGCCGAGCTGAAAAACGGCGGCGCCATAATCCAGAGTTATCCCTTTTATATCGGCGATGCAAAAACCGCCTGGGCCATTGTCGGGACGGTTCCGCTTAAAACAGTAAATGCAGCAGTAAACGCGCTTACCCGGTTCACGGTAATTTTTGCGGCGGCGGCGGTCATTGTCGCAATGTGTATCTCATTTTTTATCGCGGCGAGTATTGCCCGGCCGATTATTAATGTATCAAAAACCTTAAAAGATATTTCCGAGGGAGAAGGGGATCTGACTAAACAGATCAAAACAAATTCCAAAGATGAAATTGGGGATCTGTCCCGCTACTTTAACCTGACTCTGGAAAAAATCAAGACTTTGATCATCACCATAAAAGCTCAATCGGTTTCTCTTTTTGATTCAGGTACCGAATTGGCCTCCAATATGACTGAGACTGCCGCAGCGGTGAATCAGATAACCGCTAACATACAAAGCATCAAGGGCAGGGTGATAAACCAAAGCGCCAGCATCAGCGAAGCCAATGCAACCATGGAACAAATCACCGTCAACATTAATAAATTGAATGAACGTATTGAAGATCAAACCGCCAGTGTTTCAGAGTCCTCTTCGGCCATTGAGGAGATGCTTGCCAATATACAATCGGTCACCCAAACACTGGTCAGCAATGCGGAAAACATTAAAGACCTGACGGAAGCCTCGGAAGTTGGCCGGATGGGCCTGCAGAAAGTTGCCGAAGATATTCAGGGTATCTCGCGGGAGTCGGAAGGTCTTTTGGAGATCAATGCAGTCATGGAAAATATTGCAAGCCAGACCAACCTCCTGTCGATGAACGCCGCCATCGAGGCGGCCCATGCCGGTGAAGCGGGAAAAGGCTTTGCCGTCGTCGCCGATGAGATCCGCAAGCTGGCGGAGAATTCGGGCGATCAATCCAAAACCATTTCTGCCGTGTTAAAGAAAATCAAAGAGGCTATCGACACGATTACCGGCTCTATCGAAGAAGTGCTCACCAAATTTGGGGCGATTGATCATGAAGTAAAAACGGTTTCGGATCAGGCGTCGAACATACGTAACGCCATGGAGGAACAGGGCGAAGGCAGCAAGCAAATTCTGGAATCGATAGGGCAGCTTAACGAAATTACCCAGCAGGTTAAAGGCGGCTCCACAGAAATGCTGGAGGGCAGCAGGGACGTTATACAGGAAAGCAAAAACCTTGAACTGGTAACACAGGAAATCAGCAACGGGATGAACGAAATGTCCGTCGGCGCAGACCAGATTAACGAAGCGGTCAACCGGGTCAGCGCCATCAGCAATGAAAACAAAAACAACATTGATGTTCTTGTTAAAGAGGTCTCAAAGTTTAAGGTCGAATGAGATTCAGCGGCGTATCAGCCCAGCCCGGTCTTTTTACGGGTATACACGTCGTAAAACACTGCCAACAGCAGGATAATTGCCCTGACAACCTGCTGCCATGCGGCGCCCAGGTTCATCAGGGACATGCCGTTGTTGATGGCGCACATAATCAAAGCGCCGACGACCACGCCGCCCACGGTACCGATGCCGCCGGCGGCCGACACGCCGCCTATATAACACGAAGCGATGGCGTCCATTTCAAAACCGGTGCCGGCGGCGGGAAGGGCCGAGTTCATGTAACCGGTATGGATAACGGCGGCAAGACCGGTGAGAAGACCCATCATAACGAATACCATAAAAACGACCAGCTCCGAATTTATCCCCGACAGTTTTGCCGACCGGGCGTTTCCGCCGACTGCATAAATGTAGCGGCCCAGAATCGTGTTGTTCATCATAAACTGAAAGATAAAAATCGTTATGGCCAAAACCGCTACAATAACCGGCAGGCCGCGGTACGTTGCGAAACGCTGACTCAGGGCAATAATCAAGGTACTGATGACAACAAGTTTTAAAACAAAAGTCCAAAGCGGGGAAACGGCAAAATTATTTTTTTTCCGGTTACGCCGGGTAATAATATCGAATACGACAAATATAACCGCCACAACTATTCCGACAATAATGGGAAGCAGATCAAAGCGTTCTGTTTCATCAAGCCATATATTCGGGAAAAACCCCGAAGCCATTTGCTTGTACCCGTTGTCCCGCAGCTGAATCGGGTTAAGGCTTGTGACGATGTAGCTTAGGCCGCGGAAAAGAAGCATTCCCGCCAGGGTTGCGATAAAGGCCGGTACATTCATGTAGGCTATCCAGAATCCGTAAAACGCCCCTACCAAAGCCCCGATTATAAGCGCAATGATCAGGGTGGGGCCCATACCTATGCCGGTATTGTATATCATTGCGCTGATGGAGCCGACGAACGCACAGACGGAGCCGACTGACAGGTCTATGCCCAATACGATGATACACATCACCATTCCAACGGCAAGGATCATTACATAGCTGTACTGAATAAAAATATTGGTAAAATTACGGGATGAAAAATTGGTGCCGCCGGTAAGGAAGGCAAAGGCAACCATAATCAATACCAGAACAAAGAACATTGAATAGCCCCGCAAATTGCTCATCAACAAACTGCCGATGCCGGGTTTTTTTTCTGCCGTGTCACTCATAGTTTCTCCTTCAGCCTACCAATGCCATGTGCATTATCTTTTCCTGAGTTGCTTCATCGTGGTTCAGCACACCCTTTATTTTTCCTTCGTTCATAACATAGATCCGGTCCGCCATACCCAGCGCTTCGGGAAGCTCCGAGCTTACCATGATGACACTTTTTCCCTGCGCCGCCAAATCATTTATGATTTCGTATATTTCAGTTTTTGCGCCGACATCAATACCCCGGGTGGGTTCATCAACAATAAAAATATCCGGGTCTGCCAGGAGGATTCTGCCGACGACAACTTTCTGCTGATTGCCTCCTGAAAGGTTACGGGCAAGCTGATTGATCGACGGCGTCTTGATTCGCAGTTCATCCCGGTATTTTTCAGCCTGTTCTATTTCTTTTGCGGTCAGTATCATGCCGAAACGGGAGAATTTTTTTGCCAGCGATGAAGCCGAAATATTATTTTTGATTGTCTGAATCAGAATTAACCCGAGATTTTTCCGGTCCTCCGAGACATATCCTATTCCCGCATCAAGGGCAGCCTTTGCCGAATGAGCTTCAACTTTTTTTCCGTGGAGCGTAAGATCCCCCTCACTGCGAGAACCGTAGGATCTGCCGTATATGCTCATCATCAATTCGGTGCGTCCTGCGCCCATAGGTCCGCAGAAGGCAAGTATCTCACCTTTCCGCAGATTGAACGAAGCATTATCCACAACCTTCATGCTGTGATAATCGGGATGATACACCGACCAGTCTTTAACTTCCATGATCGTTTCACCGGGGTGTGATTTCCTCTCGGGAAAGCGGTGGGTCAGATCACGACCCACCATATCTTTGATGATCACCTCTTCGGTAAGATTGTCCTCTTTAACATTGTAGGTAGAAATGGTTTTACCGTCACGGAAAATGGTAATACTGTCGGCTATCTTGAGCACTTCATGCAGTTTATGGGAAATCATAATTGCCGTAATGCCCTGCTTCTTGAACTCAAGGATCAGGTCCAGGAGGTGGTTACTCTCTTCATCATTCAGTGAGGAAGTCGGCTCGTCAAGGATAAGAAGATCCACCTCTTTGGAAAGGGCCCGGGCAATTTCCACAAGCTGCTGCTTTCCCACGCCAAGTTTGCTGACGGTAGTATAGGGGCTTTCTTTAAGCCCTACCCTGTCCAGATATTTTTGCGATTCCTTTATATAATAATCCCAGTTGATAACGCCTAACCGCGTTTTCATGTGTCCCAGAAAAATATTTTCATAAATTGACAGATAGGGGCTCAGGGCCAATTCCTGATGGATAATGGCAAGCCCTTCTTTTTCGCTGTCTTTTACGCTGTGATAATTGGTTTCATGGCCTTTATACAGGACTTTTCCATCGTAACTGCCCTTGGGATACACCCCGCTGATGACACTCATCAGGGTCGATTTGCCTGCACCGTTTTCTCCGCAGAGGGAATGGATTTCGCCTTTCCTGACGTTGAGATTTACCCGGTCAAGGGCAATGACGCCGGGGAATTCTTTCGTCAGATTTTCAACTTGAAGAATATACTCATCCATTGCGCATCCTCAAAATCAATAAACATAGAGGGCCGGATATGAAGCGGTTTCTATCCTTTCCTCATACCGGCCTTATTGTCTCATGGTAAGCGCCCCGCATAAGAGGCGCCGCCTCCTGTGTGAGGCATTTAAACGATTACTGCAATCCGTTAGCCGCAACTTCATCAGGAGTGATGAATCCGGCAGTAATGGGTTCTCTCCAGTTATCCTGGGTAATATTGATCGGGTCAAGAAGATACGCTTTTACGACTTTCTTGCCGGTGTCGCCGATGCTTTCAAGACCGATGCTGGACGCAAGAACCGCGCCGGGGACGGTGGGATTGGCTACGCCCTTGAGGATCTGGTCCGCAAGAATGATCGCGGCTTCAGCGAGTTTACCGGTGTCCTTGAATACGGTCATGGACTGCTGGCCGTTCTTGATCATGGCAAGGGAAGCGGCTTCGGCATCCTGTCCGGATACTACGGGAAGCTTACGGGCATATTTGGCGTCGGCAAGGCAGGCTTCGATAATGGCCCGGGCCAGGGTGTCGTTGGGAGCAAGAACCGCATCAAGAGTCACGTTGCGGGCATCGCCTGAAAGGAGGTTTTCCATCCTGTTTTTGGCGATATTGGGCAGCCAGCCTTCGGTGGCGATACGCTGGAAATTGGCGGTATCCTTGGAGGTAGCGGGCGCAGGGCCGACAACCTTCAGGACGCCTTTTTCAATGTAGGGGTTCAGAACGCTGGTGGCGCCGTCAAAGAAGAAGAAGGCGTTTCCGTCAGTCGGGGAACCGGCAAAGTAGGTGATATACTTGGGAGCTGCGGCGGTGGCGGCATCAAGGTTCATGGCGTTTACGAGGCCCTGCCCCTGAAGCTGACCAACCTTAAAGTTATTAAAGGTGATGTAATAGTCATAATCGGCCGAATTCTGGATGATACGGTCATACGCGATAACCGCAACCTTGTCGCGGGCGGCATCGGCAATGGCAGAGGCAACGCCGTCATTCAACTGGCCGACTACAAGGAGCTTTGCGCCCTGGGTCAGAAGGTTACCGATCTGCTGATTCTGCTGAACCTGATCGCCGTTACCGTTCTGGAGTTCGGCGCGGTAGCCGCGTTTTTCAGCTTCAGATTTGAGGCTGTTACCGTCTTTTACCCAGCGTAAAACGGTGGTTTCCGGCATTGCGATACCGATAAGAGCCGCGCCGGACGATTTTGCCGCTTCTTTCTTTTGGCAGCCTGCCAAAACCAGGGTACATGCCATCAAGACGACAGCAAAAATCCCTATTGCTTTCTTCATTTGTATTCCTCCGAATAATATAGAATATAGTCTATTATGACCTTAAAAAAGTTTTTTGTAAAGAAATTATGGATAGAATTATTCAAGTTTCTGTGTTAGTATTTTAAGAGGAGATGTATGAAAAACTATATATGCTTATTGGCAGCCGTTTTTATCGGCATATCCGGGCTTTCCGCCCAAACAACGCCGGGAGGCCGGGGAAGTATTCGGTATGTTGCGGTTAAATCCGCGGCACTTAAATCTTCCGGGGGGTTTTTTGCCAAAACCGTGCAGGAACTGGTCCTTGGAGACACCCTGACCGTGGTAAGCGAAAAGGGCAATTGGACCGAGGTCCGCACCTCCGCATCCCCTTCCCGGACCGGCTGGGTGTCTTCCGCCAGTTTAAGCGCCAAACGTATTTTGGCCTCAAACCGGGCAGTTTCGGCAAATGAGCTTGCCCTGGCGGGAAAAGGCTTTTCTGCAGAGCTTGAAACCGCCTACCGGGACGGCAGCAAGCTTGATTTTTCCGTTATTGATAAATCGGAAAAAGAAAACGTTTCCGGTAATGATCTGCTGCTTTTTTTGACAGAAGGGCATCTGTCCGGGGGTAATTAGCATGTTTAAACAGTATAAAATTTTTTTATTTCTTTTTATTTGCTTCACTTTTTTCCAGACAGGACCGGTAACAGCTGAAGCAGAGCAGGAACAAAATAAGGGGAAACCCCCCGCTCCCGGTGCAAACGCTATCCAAAGGGATATGTTTGGCGCCCTTTCCCAGATGAACAATGCCATCCAGGCGGAAGAAGAAGCGGAGTTTACCCCCGAAGACAATTACCACCTGGGCCGATCGGTCGGGGCAAATGTCCTTGCCGCTTACCCTGTGTGGGACAACCCCGCCCTGGTACAGTACCTTGATAAAATCTGCACGGCTATCACCGTCAATTCTTCCCAGCCGGAAATTTTCAACGGCTACCATGTGATCCTCCTGGACAGCGGTGAGATCAACGCCTTTGCCACCCCCGGCGGGCATATCCTTATCAGCCGCGGACTTGTGACGCTTGCCGGCTCAGAGGATGCGCTGGCGGCGATTATCGCCCATGAGGTTGCCCATATTCAGCTTAAACACGGCGCCGAAATTATCAATAATATGCGGCTGGTACAGGGCCTTAACGATACAAGCGCCCGTGCACTGGATATAGCTTCCCGGGACGCTTCGCCTGAAGAACGGAAACTGTTCTTTAATATGTCGGTTCGGAACCTTGCCGATACCCTGATGAAAAACGGGTATTCGCAAAGCCAGGAATTTGACGCCGACAAATACGCGCTTTCCCTTCTCAGTTCTGCAGGATATGATCCCCGGAGCCTTATCGAAGTTTTGCGGGTTATGGAAAAATCTCAGCCGAATCATCCGGGCGGGTTCAGCGCTACCCATCCCGCTCCGGCGTTGCGTATCACCAATGTTGAACCGCAGCTCCGGCAGTACCGTATAACCGATACCAGTTCTTTCAGGCAGAAAAGGTTCAGGAACAGATGAGCATTAAATCAAAAATCGCATCAAAAAATTTTATTGCCCCGCTTATAGCGCTTGTGGTCTTTGGGGTAATTACCCTGCTGCACCTTGCCGGCGCTTTTGATTTTTTGGAATACAAAACCTAT
>JAISJS010000184.1 GCA_031261385.1 Treponema sp. | reverse complement strand
CATGCTGAGGTATGAGGGGAATAATATTGATGATCCCCGCCCCCAGTTCGCTTGCGGTTCGCGCAATTTCGCCGATATGATTGCCATTGATTGACGGTATCAATACTATGTTGATTTTAATTAAAAGCCCCAGATCCGCCGCTTTCCGTATGCCCTGCTTTTGCGCCTCAATAAGAATTGATGCGCCTTCGATGCTCTCGTAAACAATTCCGTCAAGGATAACCCGGGAACATATTTTATCCAGAATAACAGGGTCAACGGCGTTTACGGTTACGGTAAGAGTTTGTACACCGGCTTTTGCGATATCATCGGCGAAACGCTCAAGAAGGAGGCCGTTAGTGCTTAGGCAATTGATGAGCTTCGGAAACTTTTGGTGAATAAGCGTAAATGTTTCGAGCGCATGAGAAGTTGCGAGAGTATCTCCCGGGCCGGCGATCCCGGCTACGGTAATTTCAGGGTACAGTTCCAACGCCCGTTCTACCAGATTTAGGGCGGTTTCACTTTTGAGGATTTTTGCGGTTACCCCCGGCCTTTGTTCAGTTTTGTTAAAAGTCCGTTTGCAGAAGCGGCACTGGATATTGCAGACAGGGCTTACGGGAAGATGAATCCGTCCATGGTTCATGTTTGCTTCCCCGGAGAAGCAGGGATGCATGTTGGAAATATGAGAGAATTGTTTGTCCAGTACTGGTATGTGACCGCAGGGCATATTTTTTTCTTCCCTAAATATTCGGCGCTAATTCATTCCGGATTTCGCCGGTTTCCAGGGCCAGTAAATATTTGCCCCATTTGCCTGCCCAATCGCGAAGCTCCTGTACACCCAGAGGGGACGGGGTTTTTGAATCAGTATGGTTCGCAATTTTTTGGGCAAGGCTTGTGTATACCTTTGCCTGGGCCGACTCGGGGGCTGCTTCTATCGTTGTTTTTCCCTGGAGTTCGCATTGGGTTACGGTTACGGATCTTGGTATGTATTCAACCACCTGAGTTTTGGTGACATCCACAAAATTGTCGATGATTTCTTTTGCATAGGGCTGATTAATGGAATTGGCTATTACCCCGCCGAGTAAAGCTCCTCCTGAATTGGAATATTTTTGTATGCCTTTAAAAAGATTGTTGGCTGCATAAAGGGCCATGAAGTCGGCGGACGATACCGTGAACACATGCTCTGCGATTCCTTCCCTGATGGGTACTGCAAAGCCGCCGCATACTACGTCCCCAAGCACATCGTAGATAACAAAATCAAGATCCAGTTCCTCGAAGATACGCTGCTGCTTAAAAAGTTCCACAGCAGTGATGATACCCCGCCCCGCACAGCCGACGCCCGGCGAAGGCCCCCCTGCTTCCACGCAGTAAATGCCGTTAAATCCTTCATAGATAACATCGTGGGCGTTAACCTGATTTTTTTCCCTTAGGGTATCCAATACGGTAGGAATATAGGTTCCATCCCGCAGGGTATTGGTAGAATCACTCTTGGGATCGCAGCCGAACTGCATTACCTTATAGCCCAATTTGGAAAGAGCTGCACTTAGATTCGAAGTGGTGGTGGACTTCCCTATGCCGCCTTTGCCGTAAATTGCGATTTGTTTTGCTTTAGTTGCCATTGTGTTAATCCTTTTATAAACTCGGCCGTTCCAGGGGATCGAAAAGCTGGGTAGACAGATAACGTTCTCCTGTATCAGGAAGCAAGGCGACCACCAGCTTGTTTTCAAATTCATCACGCCGGGCCAACTGAACTGCCGCAAAAGCTGCTGCGCCGGAAGATATGCCCACCAAAAGCCCTTCTTTGGCTGCCAGACGCTGGGCGGCGCTGAAAGCTTCTTCGGAACGGACCTTGTAAATTTCATTATATATGGAAGTATTCAGCACCTGAGGAACAAAGCCTGCGCCTATACCTTGAATCTTATGAGGCCCCGGCGCCGAACCTGAAAGCACCGGCGAATCAAAGGGTTCCACAGCGGCGACATACACATCAGGGTTTTTCGCCTTCAAGGCCTCTCCGACGCCGGTGACTGTTCCGCCGGTACCGACTCCGCCCACAAAAGCGGCAACCTTCCCGTCGGTATCCCGCCAAATTTCCTCCGCCGTAGTCCGCCTGTGAACCTCGGGGTTTGCAGGGTTGTTGAACTGCTGGGGTATAAACGAATCGGGAATTTGGGCGTTAAGTTCCTCTGCCTTCCTGATGGCGCCCTTCATGCCGTCCTTTCCGGGAGTAAGTACCAGTTCGGCGTTCAGGGCAGCCAGGAGCTTCCGCCTTTCAATGCTCATGGAGTCCGGCATGGTGAGGATAAGCCGGTAGCCCTTTGCTGCGGCCACAAAAGCAAGCCCCACTCCGGTATTTCCGCTGGTCGGCTCAATAATGACCGTTTCCTTCTTTAAAAGGCCCTTTTTTTCGGCGTCCTCGATCATAGCCAGAGCAATCCGGTCTTTGACGCTGCCTGCGGGGTTAAAATATTCAAGCTTGACTATAAGCCGGGCTTTAAGTCCCAGGTCTTCGCTGAAGCGGCTCAACTCAAGGAGAGGTGTATTTCCTATCAATTCAGTCAATGAATTCGCTATCCTTGCCATATTTCCTTCTTTCCTATAATATATTTGTAAGCCTATCGAAAAACTAGGAATTAGTCAAGCCCCTTGGGCTTTTTTATGGAGGTTTTTATGAGTTGGAAAGTAGCGGTTACCAGCGCCGACGGCGTCCTGATCAATCAGCATTTTGGCCATGCCAAATGGTTTTTCATCTATAATATAGAAGAAGACGGCAGCTTTGCATTGGTAGAAAAGCGGGATACCATCCCCTGGTGCCGTGAAGATAACCCGGAGCGGGACAGCCATGGGGTCAGTTTGAAGATCGCA
>JAISJS010000172.1 GCA_031261385.1 Treponema sp. | reverse complement strand
GGGCAACGGGGAAAAACGTGTCAATAAGGCGGACACGGGTAACCATCGGTTCCGTGGGTTTATACCGCTCGACAAAACAGTCGATGGGCCGTTTTACCGGCCAGCGGAAGGAAAGCGTCGCTTTATGAATATTGCCCTTTTCATCTTTAAGTTCGGCAATGGTATCGTGGAGTTTATACGATCCTGCGCCTTTTATGGATTCTACGGTATAGGTTCCGGGAAGCGTGAAAGGAACCATGATACGGTGGGTAAAGGAACCTTCCGGCACCGTCCCCAAAGTATCGGCCTTTTCAACCTTGTCTCCTGCTTTGGCAGCCGGGGTAAAATCCCAGGCCTTGTCCGCAGACAGCGGATCAAGGTACACGCCCCGTTCCAGGAATGTGCCCGCCGCCTTTGCCAATTCCGGCAGGGGGTTCTGGAGGCCGTCATACACCTGACCCAAAAGCCCCGGTCCTACCTCTACCGAAAGCATATCGCCTGAGTATTCTACCGTGTCGCCAACGGTGATCCCCTTGGTGATCTCGAATACCTGGAGCTGGGAAACCTCACCCCGGATACGGATTACCTCACTCTTGAGCTTTTTTGCAGCTCCGTTGCTTACAACTTTGACATAGCCGACTTCGTTCATGGAAACTGCGCCGTCAAACTTGACACTGACCATGTTACCGTTTACGGCTACAACCGTTCCTTTTGTTCCAATCATTTCGGTTCTCCCGTGGGTGATTTTGCTTCTGCGGGAAGCGCACCCGAATCACTGCTCTTCACGATAGAAGAATACAGCGTTTTATATTCAGCAAAACCTTCCTCAGCCCGGAAAGCGGACCGCCGTTCCAGCAGGAGCAGTTTAAGAAGGTAGGCATAGACTGTATTAACGCCAAAATAATCAATTCCCTGGAAATTATCGATAGCCTTCCAGCGGAACTCATCAAGCAAAATTTCCGCATCAAGCGGGGATTCCAGCGCCGCCGCCGATTTTGCCGCCTGGGCGGCGTCGGCAGGGTAATCAGGAATCTCGGCGGCGAACCATTGGTTCGAAACATCCCGCTTTACTTTGGGTGCCCGGTACCGGGCAAGGTTCAGGCGGAGGGTTTTTTCCCAATCCTGCCAGGACCTGATAAATTCCGGCGCTTCACCCTGTTTTTCAACAGAAGCCGAAAAAGGGTTTAATGAACAAAGATCCAGAAAAGAAGCGTCTTCGGCGCTTACCGAAGTACGGGCAAGGGATTTAAATTCCGCAGAACTCATGGGCGCCGACTGTCCGTAACTGAGGTTTGGAAGCTGGGCCATAAGATAATAATATGCCACGCCGTTTAGCCCTTTGCCGCGTTCGAACCGGAGGTTCGTTTAAGGATTTCTGAAAGTTTGGGGTTAAGGTAAGCGGAAAGCAGTTCCGCCACGGATTCCGCAGAAAAGTCGTAATAGGCGGAACCGTCTTTGCTGGCAATACGGAAACCTGCCCCGAGGTTCCGGTCACTTTTAAGCTCCACGCCCTTTTTAAGTTCGGCGGCAAGTTTATCGGTAAACCAGGACTGGAGTTTTTTACAATCCGCTTCTGAAAGGATCACATCCAGGCTGTCGGCGCTTGCCGCGCTGCCTTTGGCGGCCCATGATTTAATGAGTTCCGGCAGTACCGATTTAAGGGTATCTTCCCCAAAGGATGAAGAAACGCTCTGGGCAACAATTTTGTCCAACAGAACTTCTATTTCGGTCTTAAAAGCCAAAACCAGGTTCCGGGAAGCCTGCTCCAGGGCGGCAATTCCGGCTTTTTCCGACCGTTCGGCATCGGCCTTGCCCCGGGCAATGATCGCCTCGGCTTCCTTATTGGCAGCTTCGACAATACGCCCCGCTTCGGCCTGGGCTTCTGCCTTGAGCCGGGAAGCCTCCCCGGAAGCGGATTCGATTCCATCCCGCTTTATCTTATCAATGAGTTCCTGAACTTGGATATCCATGCTTTCCTCTCTTCCTTTGGAAATAAAACGCTAAAATTCGCGTTTTTTATTCGCTCCGGCCATTCAAAATATAATTAAGTACCTTTTTTGTTTTCCGTTCGATAATCCCCTGCACCGCCTGACTTTCGTCCTGCTCCGCTGCTTTCTGTTTTAGCACCTCTACCGTTCCCTGGGCAAGGGCTTCTACACTCTGGTAACCGTCGGGATCAACCGCATCAAACGCCGAAAGTATCCGCTTGATCCCGGAGATCTCCCTGCTTAAAAGGGTTTCATTCTCGTTAAAAACGTAGTTGGTAATCTCACCGTTATTGAGCCGGTGTTCCAGTATATACGAGAGATGCTCAAGCCCCTCAAGGCTGTCTTCGAGTTCCGCCCGGAATAGCGTGATAAACAGCTTTCTTTGGCCCATTCGTTCACCCCTCGTTTTATTATATATTATTATCCGAAACTTTCAAATGTGTAAATAGGGCTTTTTATCGAAAGCCCGGGTTTACCTAATTACCAACTGAAAGAAAAAACCGCCTTTTCGTGGTAATCTTTTCCCGGACCGCAGACGGCAGCGGGGAAATCCGGCCGGTTGGGTGAATCGGGGAAATGCTGGGTTTCAAGGCAGAATCCCGCATGTTTATTATAGACCGATCCTGCCTTGCCGGTTACCCCATTAAGAAAATTACCCGTATAAAACTGGACCCCCGGCTGGGTGGTCAGGACCTTGAGAGAGCGCCCGGTCTTTGGCTCAAAAACTTCGGCGCAGGGCTTAAGTTTTCCCGGCTCTCCGTCAAGAACGAAGCAATGATCATAGCCGTCTAAATCCCGGTTGATGGGTTTTTTCTCTGTAAAATCAAAGGGGGTACCCTTAACAGGTACCAAACGCCCGGTGGGGATCGCCTGTGCATCAACTTCGACATAAGACGAAGCAAAAAGACGCGCTTCATGGGAGAGTATGTCTCCGTTTCCTTCCCCCGCAAGGTTAAAATACGAGTGATTGGTAAGGTTTACCGGCGTTAAAGCGTCGGATTTTGCCTCATAACCGGCAATAATTTCGTTGGATTTGGTGAGTCCGTAACTCACCGCCGCCTTAAAATTTCCGGGAAAACCCCGGTCACCGTCGGGACTTTCAAGCTCAAAACGGACAAAAACCCCGTCTTTTTCCTCGTAGGCGTCGGCCTTCCAGGGGAGCCGGTTAAAACCCCGTCTGCCTGAGTGGAGACAGTGTTCCCCGTCGTTTTTATCCAGATGGTACTTCCGGTTATTCAGGGAAAATTCGGCGTTTGCAATGCGGTTGGCAAAACGGCCTACAGTTACCCCGAAAAAAACATTGTTGCTGGTGTAGGAACCAAGATCGGAATAGCCTAAAAGGATATCATCGGGCAGTCCGTTGCGGGAAGGAACGATAAGGGAGGTCCAGGCCGCCCCGAAACTTGAAAGGGAAAGCCGCAGGTCCCCTGCTTTTAAGGTGTAAAGATACACCTTTTTCCCACTGGAAAGAATACCGAAGGTCTTTTTCGTTATTTTCACAGGATCTCCTCCTATGGAGGTCAGACCTCCTTTAAGAACATATTTCCTTCGGGTCTATTTAAAAATTAATATGAGAAACGATATGAAAGTTTAACCTTGTCAATCTCCGTGCCGTTTCTGTTGGGGAGGTCAGAACCGGCTGAAAAGTTCAAAATTGCCACTTTGCTTCCATCTGTCAAATGTTTCCCCAAATCAACGGAAGCAGCCTTTACCGCATCGTCAATTGATAGATCCTGGGCATATAGCATTGTTCCCAATATCAACAATACAAACAGGGAAACACCCTTTTTCATGCAGAAACTCCTTATGAGAAATTATTTAACAGAATAATGATGTATTATTATAGTATATTTCATGAAATACGTCAATATAACGATTTTTACGATTTTTTTCATTTTGACTAATGCGCCACGCATCCTGGTGCCATATATAGGGTATGAAAATACCATTCTCAAGACCCCGGTTATCCAGGGCAATCAGAAAAGAGGCCAGGGAAAATGCATCCCAGGGGAAACCTCTCAACATCATGAACGACATCGTCTTTAAGGCCGTC
>JAISJS010000154.1 GCA_031261385.1 Treponema sp. | reverse complement strand
GCTGCCCCTGGTTTTGATCGAAGCCCTGGTGGCAATTATCACCGGCCTTGACGGGTCGGGCTTCTCGGGCCTCCCCATTGTCGGCGCTGTGGCGCAGACGTTCAGCATGAACACCGGATTAAGCACTGCATACCTTGCCGCTCTGGGTCAGGTTATTACCATTTGGGTCGGCGGCGGCACAATTATTCCCTGGGGCGTTATTCCGGTAGCTTCAATTTGTAACGTCAAACCGGCAGACCTTGCCCGCAGAAACCTGATTCCGGTTGGCTGCGGAATTGTGGCGGCAATAATCGTTACGGTGATTTTGGTATAAGGAGCCGATTTCAAAATCAATTATACGTGCGCTCACGCGCACTTTTGAAATCCGCTCAGGAAATTATATTTTAGCAAAAAGCCCCGTAAGTCCAAGGGAAGCTATATTCGACGCGATTTTTTGCGAGTCCGTCGTATAGGTTCCCTTTTCTTTCATCCGCTCGAAAAGGATGGAGCCTGAGAAAGTATACTTTTTCCCAAGGCCGCCCGGGGTTCCCATCTTTTCACGCACAAAGATGATGGCGTCTCCGATGACGGTTGAAGGAGGCAGGGTGACGACGGGTTTTCCCTTGATCATCCGGGCGGCATTGTAACCTGCAAGGGTTCCGGTGACAATGGCCTCGGTATGACCGACAAGAAGGCCTGCTTTTTCACCGGCGCAGAAAAGGTTGTCGATGCCCGCAACCTGCAGGGCGTCATCCCGGGGGGCAATATCAAAGTAGCGCATCGAATTTCCCTTTCCGCCGGCGTAAGGATCTTCGTAGCGGGCGTTTTCAAATCCGCTTATTTTCCGTAAGGTTGAGAGCTTGAAAAAAGGCGTCATTAATTTGGCGTGACCGGTGTCAAGGAGTACGATGTTGTCCTTGTATTCGGGAAGGTTGTACTGCTGGCAGGCTTTGACATCCAGATGATCTTCGATCAATTCTTTTGGGATGGGGATCACCGCGACTCCGTCTTTTTCAAGAAGCTCCACAATTTCCGGCGCCAGTGATTCCTTGTAGAGTTTGCAGGAACCGCTCATCGCGCCAAAACCGCCGTTTTTTCCTTCCCCTTTAATTTCGCTGACTCCCGCCAGCCCTGCTATGCTCACCCTGCCGCCGAAGGCCGGGCAGCGCAGAATGCACATGGAACAGCCGTTGCCGTATTTGACGCAGTTGTTCATGGGCCCCGCAGTACCGGTGGCGTCGATAAAAACATCGGCGCCGTAATCAATACCGGCGTCGTCGGTGATGCTTTCGATGCGCTTTCCGGTGCTGTTCATCACGTCGTTGATGCGGGCCCGGTAAATAATTTCTACCCCGGCGTCAAGAAGCAATTTTTCGATGGCCGTAGGCGTTTTTGCAATATCATACAGGGTCGCATGGCGGTGACCCGGAAACTCAATGTTGGTATGCCGGGCGCAGGTGTCTATGGTCTTGAAAATATCGCCGCCGCCCAGCGCGATACATTCCTCGGCAGCGGTGTAGCGCCCGTTGTTCCGCATAATGCCGCCGACAAGGCCCGTACCCAGCAGCATGTCCGTCCGCTCCAGCAGCATCACCTGCACACCGTTTTTCGCCGCGGTCAGCGCCGCCGCACACCCTGCCCATCCGCCGCCAATTACCGCAATGTATCCGGCCATATTGTTTTCTCCTGGACTTATTATAGCAGTTTATTGGAGGAGGGCAAGGGAATAGATTGATCTTTTAAAAGAAAAACGATATTTTGGTGAGTCATAAGCAGGAGGCTGCAAAATAATGAAACTGGTAATTATTAAGAGCGCCTATAAACATAATATATCCAGTTGAATATATTGCGGAAACAATACTTTCATTTGTTGGAGGAATTAAATGCCTAAAGTGGAAGATTTAACCGAAAAAGAAATAGAATCCATTGTTTCCGATGTTGAGTCCGCCGTAAGCACCGGTAAAATCAAACGTGTGAGTGATGTAGAAGTAATGCGAACCCGGCTTGCCGCCCTGGAAAACACTATTGCCCAATTTAATAGAGACCTGAATAAGCTCTGTATGGCAAGGGATATGCGGCGAGAAGCGGCAGGCTAAGAACCCCACGAAAACACGAAATTTGTAAAACGGTCTCCCTTGTGTAAGCAAGATATTGTCACCTGTTTGCATATATTCACTCTTGACAAGAGATATACATAAAGATATATTATAAAATTAACAATTAAACATCCGGAAAAAGATACACCGGCAGGGACTGCAAATAATATCTTGCGCCAAGCAGGATTAAAGTAAGAGGTGACAATATGATGGGTAAAAATTATATCGCATTTTTGGAATTTGACAGGGATACCGGGAAATACGGGGTAGTATTTCCTGATTTTTCCGGACTTACTACTGTTGGAAATAATTATGATGATGCCATAAAAATGGCACACGAAGCGTTGGCATTTCATATAGAAAGCATGATTCAGGATAAAGAGCATATTCCTGTTCCCAGTACTTTGGAAGAAATCGAAAATAATTGGGCTGGATTGTCTGATTGGAAAAATGACGTTGGCGATTATATTGTGGCATACATTTCTGTTATACCGCCATTTGGTACGCAAAAAGTATTGTTATCCATGGATGCCGGATTAATTGCGCGTATTGACCGCGTGGCAAAAAATCGTTCAGCATTTATGGCATCTGCCGCCGAGTATATGCTGGATTCTAAATTTACTTCTGGTAAATCTGCCAAACGGTGAACGATATGAGTATCATTATGACGCTACATCTCCCCTCAAACCCCGCTTGATTTTAAGGCATTTTTAAACTGGTAATCAGATTTTTTGTCATGTTTTGCAGACTATACGCTATTTCAAGGGCCGAAACGGGCTTATCATCGCTTTCAAACACTGCATTTGGCAATAAAAGGCTATAAACTTCAATTTCCAGAGCCCCTGCTAGCTTGATAAGGGTTTTATCGCTTACCCAGGTGCGGCATCCTTCAATGTCATTCATCATATTTGCTGAAATTTCGGCTTTTTCGGCAAGTTTTTCCTGTGTAAGCCCCAAAATATTCCGCTTTTTCTTAATATTTGCTGCCAAGATTTTACGTAACCGTAATATTTCCTGATCCATGATATAATTATAAGTTACTTAGTAATACCGGAATATTGACACCCGATAATTTCGGTTTTTGTAACGCGGGTCATTGACAGGGTAGATAAAACAAAATAGGATCGGGGCATCCTTCCTGTACTAACGGAGAGAAAACAATGAAAAAACGGGGCTTGGCTTTTGGGCTTTTCCTGTCAATGCTTGTTTTTGCCTTTGGAGATGATACCCTGGATCAGGCAATTGAGAAGTCCGTTAAACACATAGAAACCGATTTGGACAACAAAACCCCCGTGGTGGTGCTTAACTTTGTTGATGCCGCCAATACCGGGCATGAAGCCCTTAATACCCGCCTGTCTGCCTATGTGGTAGAAAAAATTGAAGGCAAATTAACCCAGGGTAAGAAACTGACCGTGATCAACCGGAGCAGTTCTACCACTACGTTCCAGGAATTGATCTATCAAAACAGCGGCAATGTAACTGACGATGCCGCCGCCCAGCTCGGCAAGCAGGAAGGCGCCAAATCGGTAATCACCGGCAAGTTAAGAAAAATGGGGGAGCATTACCTGTATACCCTGGTGGCGATCAATGTTGAAAGTACCCGGCAGGAATCATATTTTGACACCTATGTCAAATTGGAACAGATCCTTAAATCCCTGGGAGTTTTGGACGAAAAAGAACTCTTGGCCCAGGCAAAAAAAGAGGAAAAAGAACTTCTGGCCCAGGCAAAAAAGGATGATAAGGAAACAAGGGCCTGGGAAAAGGAAATCAGCCGGGTTTCCCGAAGTAACAGAATCGTACTTGGCGCACGGGGCGCCCTTGCTTTCCTTCTGGATAAGCCGGTCGAAGGTGATATTTTTACCGAAACCGACTATGACGTTAAATCTTTCTATTTCAGTCAGGCATATTCCGCATATCTGGGCATTAACAGCATCACCAATACCTTTGGCGCCCGGCTTGAGGGGAGCTTCCTGATGAACAACGGCATGAAGGATGTACGTTCAACCGGCGTCGTTGATAATACTTTTTGGTTTTCATATCCGTCTATAGATATATCTTTTTTGGTGGTAATGGGATTTGCGGAGCAGTTTTCCTTCAGCCTGTATGCGGGGCCCTATACCTCCCTGGCATTGGGCAATTTTACCCTTACGGTAAACGATCAGGATATAACGTCAATGGGCGGAGAAAAAGCAGCCCTGGATAATCTCTTTGGTCCCATCACCAGTTGGGGAGGCGCGGTTGGCGCCTCCGCCGGAATAAAGCTGGGTATCGGCTATCTCTATATAGACGGGCGCTTTTTCTACGATTTTAACAATGTAAAAATTAAAATCGGGGATTCAAGCTCAGATCTGTTTCGCAGAAGCGGCGTCCTGGCCGGGATTGGATACGAATTCTGGTTATAAACCACCTTATTAATAGTACCCCTTCCACTCCTTAAGGTTAAGATATGGCGGAAGTTCCGTGGGAACGCAGGAGTGCCTGCCACCATGAACAACCCTGGTGGCCGGGGGAAACATCACGAACCGGTATTGTAGTAGTACCAGGCACCGGAATCTACCCATAGCGTATTTCGTTGACAGCTACGCTAAAACGGTGACAGTCACCGTTTCAAAACCCGCTGGATTTTAAGACATTTTCAAACTGGTAATCAAAATTTTCTTTGGCAGTTTGTAACTTATACGCCAATTCAAGGACTGAAACGGGATTTTCTTCACGATCCGGTACTGAATCAGGCAATAAAAGCCCGGAAACTTCCATTCCAAGCACTTTTGCAAGCCTGATAAGGGTT
>JAISJS010000132.1 GCA_031261385.1 Treponema sp. | reverse complement strand
ACCAGCAGCGCCAATATCCATACCAGATAATAGAGGCCGTGATTTGCGAATGATAATTTTATGCCGAAAAATACCGGCAGGGGTATGTTGCGGATACCCAATGTGCCGTTGGTCACCGGGTCCCAGTTCTGCAGGATCATCCTGATAATTTCACCGAAGCCCAGGGTGACAATGGTAAGGTAGGAGCCTTTAAGCCGCATGGTGGGCAGCCCCAAAAGGAAGCCGCAAAAACCCGCCAGGATCGCTCCTGCAATAATGGTGATCCAGAAGCTGGCGCCAAAGTGTATCATCAGTACTGTTGAGGTATATGCGCCGATTGCGTAGAAGCCGGCGTTACCCATGGAAAGCTGGCCCGTATAGCCTGCCACGAGGTTAAGCGCCAGAGTCAGTATGGAATAGATGCCGACAACGATACTGATGCGCATGATATAGCGGCTAAAACCAAAAAGCGGAAATACTGCCAGAAAAAGCAGAATTCCGGCGTAAAAGAAACAGCGTTTCTGCGAAATAAAAGTTTCTATTTTAAAAAAAATACCGCCGTATTTTTCTTTTGTCTCTGCCACGGCCTACACCTTTATTACTTCGTTTTTGCCGAAGATCCCTGCGGGCCGGAATATCAATACTGCAATAAGGATGATAAAAGCCATGGCGTCACGGTAGTTGGAGCCTATGTAGAGGGCGGCAACACTTTCGATAACTCCCACGGCAAGCCCGCCCACCAGTGCGCCGGGAAGGCTGCCTATGCCACCGAGTACCGAGGCGGCAAAAGCCTTGAGTCCAATCATGAAGCCCATGCCGGGGTAGACTACCTGGTAATAACCGGCGACCATGCCGCCGGCTATGGCGGCGGAAGCTCCGCTCATAAGGAAGGTAAACGTAATAATACTGTTGACGTTGATCCCCATAAGGCCCGCGGCCTTTACATTCTGGGCGGTGGCCCGCATTGCAAGGCCTATTTTTGTTTTATTCACTATCAGAAGCAGGAAGATAAGCAGTACCAGCGAAACGCCGAACATGACAAACTGCCGGCTGTTCATCTGGAGGGTTCCCAGGTGCACCGGCCCAAGGTTGAAAAAATCCGGGAAAGGTTTACGCTGGCTGCCGAAAATAACTATCAACATATTCTGGATGATATTTGAAATCCCCAGGGTAGTTACCAGTGCGGCAATGGAAACAGACTTTTTTTTACGCAAAGGGGCAAGAGCGACCTTGTCGATCAACACCCCAAGGATTCCGGTCACCACCACTGCCGCAATAATGGCAGGAATGGGACCGAAATGGATGCCCACGAAGAAAAAAGCAACATGTGCCCCAAAGGCGTAGACCGCCCCATGGGAAAAGTTGATGAGCCGCAAGATCCCAAAAACCAGGGAATAGCCCACCGCCACAAGGGCGTAGACTAATCCCAGGGCGAGACCGTTAATAAGCTGTTGAAGCAGTATCTCCATTGCCTTTTCTTTAGCCTTTGTACGGAACGAATTTGCCGTTTCGTATAATTACTTTTTGGAAAATCTTGGAGGCGTCGCCGATGTTATCAAAGGTAGTGGGGCCGGAAATGCCGGGATAGTCGATGGCGTTCACCGCATCCCGAACCTTGGGATGATCCAGGGTGTTGGCATTTTTAATGGCCTGCAAAAGTATACCGATGGAATCGTAGGCCTGGGCCGCCAGCGAAGAAGGCTCCATGCCGAACCGCTTGGTGTATTCGGTCACAAAAGCCTTGACTTCCGGATCATCGGATTCGGCGAAGAAACTTACCGGGGCAAAGAGTCCTTCCACCGCGGCGCCGCCAAGCTGAATGATCTGCTGGGTATAGGCATTGGACACGCCAATAAGCTGTATCTTGGGGTCCGCTTCCTTATACTGCCGTGCCAGCGGACCGTAGAGGCTGTACATGCCAACGGCGATGACCGCTTCGGCGCCTGACGCCTTGAGTTTGGCAATGGCCGGACCGTGGTCGTCGGAAGTCTCCAGCACCTGTTCGTAGGCTACCAGTTCCAGTTTGGGGTCGTTGGTAACCAAGTCACGGGCGATGTTGCCGGCGGTAGTACCCCAGTCGGTCTTAATGGCGATGACGCCGACTTTCTTAAGCTTAAGGTCGTTGGCAATGATGTCTACCATCACCTTGAATTCTTCGGTGATGACCGTGTTGTTTCGGAAAATATAGTTACCGATTTTGGAATAATCCGGGTGGGAGGCGCAGTTGGAAATTTCAATGACCTGGTTTTCCTGATAGGTCGGAGCGGCGGTCATGCTGACGCCGGAAGAAAAGTGACCCAGGACGCCGATGATGTCCTTGTCGCTCACGATTTTCTGGGCGATGGACGCGGCTTCTTCGGCCGAATTCTTGTCATCATAGTTGATGATTTCGATCTGTTTGCCAAGGACGCCGCCTGCGGCGTTCCATTTTTCTACCATAATTTGGGCGGCGGTTAAGAAACTCCGGCCATATTCGGAATTGTCACCTGTCATGGGTACGGCTACCGCAATTTTGATGGCGTTCCCCGCTGGCCCGGAAGCTTTTTGCCCACCGGCAAAGACGTTTGCTATTGATAACAGGCTGGCTGCTATCAAAACCGACAATAAAATGTGCTTTTTCATAGATTTTTCTCCTCCTATGATGTTATAAATCCTAGTAAAATACTATATAAAATAAGATTATGGGTCAATCCCTTCGGGCTTGGCTCTTGTAAGGAATAGATTAACTGGCCGCTAAAAGCGGCCTACGGGTCAATCCCTCCGGCCTCTTAAATCACCTAAACTACTATGTTTTACCCTTCAAGCGTCATATTTGCAAGCCCTTCAAAAAAATGGTACGCTTTTCTGCGAAAGTATAATGAAGAACATGAGATTCCGGCCCGGTATTCCGGCTCTTGCGCTGCGTTCGGCAGCCCTTTGTATCATTCTCTATCAATTCCGTCTTTTGGCCGCCGACCTTGCCGATACGCCGGTCTTCATCGCGGCGCTGGCGGGCGCTTTTGCGGTGGCTTTTTTATTTGCCCGGTGGCCTCAGGGATTCATGCCGCTCAAAAAAGGCCCCGGTCCCCTGCCGGCCCTTCTGAGCATCGCCCTTATACCCTGGGTGATACGCGCCTTTATCGCCCTGCCGCGCTATTTTACCGGCGGGGCCGCCATCTCCCTTGATTCCCTGCTGCTCAATATGGACCGCAATAACTTTGTGGCCCTGCTGCCTTTTTACTGGGCTGCGGTAACGAGCTATTTTTCCGCACGGTCACGGGTTTTTCTGCGGGCCGATATTGTGGCGGCCGACACCCTTTTTGTGGTTCTTTTCAGCATAGCGTCCACCTCCAACATGGCGGCCTACCGCTGGCCCGTTTTAATGATAGCCGTTTTTGGCGCCGTACTCTTTCTGCAGATCCTGGCCCTTATATTTTCCATACCGCCGGAATTCCGCTTGCAGCGCAAAGAGGGGGCTTTGGCCGGAGGCTTTCTGTTTGCCCTTGTGCTGATTGCGGGCCTGCTTTTTATACGGCCTTCCCAGGAACGGGCCGTCGAGCGGGGCGGCGGTCTTCTTGAACCCAAGTTGTTTAGTTTTGATTTTTCGCAGGTGCTGCGGCTTGAAAACGAAATCAGCGTCAACGACGATCTGGTGCTCATCGTAAAAAAAGACGCTGATGATACTCACATTTTACTGCGCCGCTACACCCTGTCGGGATATGAAAAAAAACAGGGTTTCTACCGCCTGGATGATCCTGACGAAATTGCCCACCCCCAGCGCCTGCCGGACAGACCGACACTGCTGCGGGAAGAAAAATCCCTGGCAAATGCCGGGCCGGTTGAACTTTACCGGTTGACTAATCAGGAATACTACCTGGTCAATTTTGATTCCGCGGCTTTTGTCGGTATGAACAGGCCCGTAGAGGTGGTCCCCTTTGAAACCTGGGACGCTTCATCTTTTAGTTCGGCGTATGCGGTACAAAGTCA
>JAISJS010000072.1 GCA_031261385.1 Treponema sp. | reverse complement strand
TGCTGCTTTAGCTCCGCTTCTTTTTCTTCTTTACATTTTGGGCAGTTAAAATGTTCCCCGCGTAAATATCCGTGAACAGGGCACACCGAGAAGGTCGGGGAGATCGTGTAATAGGGGATGCGGTAGCCGCTTGCAATAGCTTTTACCAGATCACGGCAGGATCTCCAGTCCTCAATCGATTCGCCAAGGAAAGCGTGAAACACCGTACCGCCGGTATAGGCGGTTTGAAGGGCTTCCTGTTGATCGAGGGCGTCAAAAATATCCTCGGTTTCCATAACCGGTAATTGGGTTGAGTTTGTGTAATACGGTTCGCCATCCGTAGAACCTGCGGTGATGATGGCGGGGTACTGTTTTTTGTCATGTTTGGCAAGCCGGTATGATGTTGATTCTGCAGGGGTTGCTTCAAGGTTGAAAAGTTCTCTGGTTTCTTCCTGGAAATCAGCGAGACGTTTCCGCATATATTCCAAAACCGAAAGGGCAAAGGCCCTGCCTTTTTCACTTGCAATAGTCACATCCGCTCCGATGAAATTTTTAAGACATTCGTTCATCCCCACAAGGCCGATGGTGTTAAAGTGGCTGTCAAGGTTTGCAAGGTAACGGCGGGTATAGGGAAACAGGCCGCCGTTAAGGAGCTTTGTTACTGCCTTGCGTTTGATAAGAAGGCTGTCACGGGCAAGGCACATAAGCCGGTCAAGGCGGCGGAAAAAGTCATCTTCGTTTTTTGCAAGGTAGCCGATGCGGGGAAGGTTGATAGTCACTACGCCGATGGAACCGGTAAGCTCATCGGATCCAAAGAGGCCGCCGCCGCGCTTGCGGAGTTCCCGTTTGTCAAGCTGAAGACGGCAGCACATGGACCGCACATCAGACGGATCAAGATCCGAATTGACAAAATTCTGAAAGTACGGGGTGCCGTAGCGGGCAGTCATCTCAAAAAGAAGGCGGGCGTTATCGCTTTCCCAGTCAAAATCACGGGTGATATTGTACGTGGGAATCGGATACTGAAAACCCCGGCCTTCGGCGTCACCTTCCAGCATAAGTTCGATGAAGATACGGTTAACCCGATCCATTTCAGGCTTGCAGTCACCGTAAGTAAAATCAGTTTCTTTTCCGCCGACGACAGGCTTCCGGTCTTTTAAATCCGCGGGGACGGTCCAGTCCAAAGTGATGTTGGTAAAGGGCGCCTGACTTCCCCAGCGGCTCGGGGTATTTACGCCGAACACAAAACTCTGGAGGCACTGCTTAAGATCCTTGTCGCTTAAATTATCAGCCTTGACGAAAGGGGCAAGGTAGGTGTCAAAGGAACTGAACGCCTGCGCCCCTGCCCATTCGTTTTGCAGACAGCCGAGGAAATTCACCGCCTGCTGCATCAGCGTAGAAAGATGCTTTGCGGGTTTGCTGGTGATCTTGTCCGACACGCCGCCCAGACCTTCGGCGATAAGCTGCCGCAGTGACCAGCCGGCGCAGTAGCCTGAAAACATCGAAAGATCGTGAATATGAAAATCGGCGTTGCGGTGAGCGTCGGCAATTTCTTCGGTATAAATATTTTTAAGCCAGTAGTTGGCGGTGATGCTTCCTGAATTGTGGAGGATAAGCCCCCCCAGGGAATAATTGACATTGGCGTTTTCGTTGACCCGCCAGTCGGACTGACGGAGGTAGCCGTCCATTGTGGAATCAATGTCGAGCATGAGTTTTTTTGCGTCGCGCATGGCTTCGTGTTTTGCACGGTACAGGATGTACGCCTTGGCGGCGGCAGTTTCTTTTTCTTCTATGAGTGCAGTTTCAACAAGATCCTGAATTTCTTCAATAGCGGGAATGGAGTTGGGATGCCGCCCTGTCATCAATGTGATGATGAGTTCCTCTACACGGGAAGTAATCTTTTCGCTTCGTTTTTGCGCATCCCCGGCGCCTACTGCGGCAAAGGCCTTACCGATGGCGTTGCATATCTTATCGCGGTCATAGGCTTCTATTTCACCGGACCGTTTTACCACCTGTCTAATCACGCTTGTTCTCCCGTCCCGGAGGGATGTCCCCCCATTTTTTGTATTTCCCGCACAAATTCATCAAGGTCTTCAAAATGGCGATACACCGAGGCAAAGCGGATATAGGCCACTTTGTCCAGGCTGCCGATTTTTCCCAGTACCAGTTCCCCAATCACCCGGGCCTCGATCTCGTGGTTGACCTTACCCAAAATGGCGGCCTGATCCTCGATCTCGTTGATCAGGCTTTCTATGATCATCTGGGAAATAGGCCGTTTTTCCAGGGCCCGCTGCACTCCGCGCTCAATTTTGCTCCGATCAAAAGGCTCACGGCGGCCGTCCCGCTTGATTACCATAAACTGCTTGTCTTCGATACGTTCATAACTGGTAAAGCGGTACCCGCAGCCGTTGCACTCCCGCCGCCGCCTGATTGCCTCCCCGTTTGCCAGGGTACGGGATTCAACCACTTTATCGTCAAAATTGCCGCAATGGGGACATCGCACCTTGTGTAGCCTCGTTTAAATATATCGGTATATAGCGCCGCATATATAGCGGATTTTTTTGCTCTTTTCGATACTATCACGCTATCCATTGGGTAGCAATAGGCTTTCAAAAGAAATTCATGTTTTTTTTGGTGCCAGGCACTATTTGCTAAAAGGTGCCAGGCACCCTTTCCTCTGCCCCCTATTTCTGCTATGCTCAAATTTCTTAGGCCCGGAGGTTCATTGATGAAGATAGGGATAGACACCTTCGCCTGTGACGGGGGCAAGTCGGGGGTAGGCGTTTATTTAATGCAGATCCTCAAGCGAATTAAGCCCTCAGGCGCCCTCTATGAGCTGTTTGGCTGGGATTTTGACCGCTTTGCCTATAGCGAAACGGCTCCTGACCTTGAATTTATCCCCCGGTGTTCGGTAAACGGCAGGACTGCCAACGCGCTTTGGCATGTTTTTAAATACCCCAAATTGGCGGAGAGCAGGAAATATGACGCCTGTTTTTTCCCTGCCGCCCATAAACAGCCCCCGTGGAAGTCCTCCTGTCCCACCATCGGGACGGTTCATGACATGGCGGCCTTCTGGGGCACCCGGAAGACCCGTGAGCACCTTGGGGCTGTCCTGCGGGTGGCCGTGCCCAACTCCCTCCGCCGCATTGACCGGATTATCGCCGTAAGTGAATGGGTCAAACAGGAGCTTGTGGAAGCGGCCCGGGTAAAGGAATCGCGGATTGCGGTGGTCCCCAACGGGATAGATCACACCGCTTTTTATCCGCGCCAGCGGAACGAGGAAAGCGTGGTTTTGATTCAGCCCTTCAGTTTCCGCCGGCCCTATGTGCTGTGTGTCTCCCGCATCGATCATCCGGTTAAAAATCACATACGGCTTATCAAGGCGTTCGGCATTTTCAAGGAACGGACCAGGTATCCCCACCGGCTGGTTATCGCCGGGGCCGACAGCAACAATGCCGAAAAGGTGCGGGCCGCTGCTGCCGCGTCCCCATACCGGAACGATATTTTTTTTACCGGACACTTTCCCCTTAAAAGCCTTCCGGAACTGTATTCCGGCGCAGACATCGTCGTATACCCTTCGATGTACGAAGGCTTTGGCATGGGAGTCCTTGAAGCAATGGCCTCGGGTGTTCCCGTTGCCTGTGCCCGCGCCGCATCGCTCCCCGAAGCCGCCGAACACGCCGCCCTGTATTTTGACCCCTTAAGCCCCGATGATATGGCGGACCGCATGGTTACCCTTACCTCCAACCGTGACATTTACCGCGAATGCCGCCGCCTTGGCCTTGAGCGTGTCCAGGCCTTCTCCTGGGACCGCTGCGCCGAGCGTACATTACAGATAGTTCAGGAAACTTCCGGCTAATAGAAATTATTTCGTATGCATTCTTTTTTTTGCCTTTTTGCGGTGTATACCCCGATCAAAAAGTATTGCAAAAGCCTCGTCGGCGTTTTCCACAAAGTGGACGGTGAGGGCGTCACGCACTTCCTTGTCCAGTTCGGCCCAGTCTTCGCGGTTGTCTTCGGGGAGGAGGATCTGTTCCATGCCGTTGCGGATGGCGGCAAGGAGTTTTTCCTTGAGCCCCCCGATGGGAAGTATGCGCCCGGTAAGGGTGAGTTCCCCGGTCATGGCTGTGCCCGCCTTTGCCGCCGTTTGGCAGAGGGTGGAAAGCAGGGAAGCGGCTAACGTGATCCCTGCCGAGGGGCCGTCTTTGGGGATTGCCCCTTCGGGGACATGGATGTGAAAATCGGTTTTACCTATGTCGCTGACGAGGAACGCATAACGGCAGGCGGCGCTCCGCAGGTACGACAGTGCGATGCGGGCGCTTTCTTTCATCACGTCTCCAAGGTTGCCGGTGATAATAAGGTCACCGTTTCCCGGAAAGGCGATGGTTTCCACCGGCAGCATCGTGCCGCCGGTTTCGGTCCAGGCAAGGCCGTAGGTGACGCCGATGCGGGCCTCCTTAAAGACCACGTCATTTTTATACCGGTGGCGGCCAAGGAGTTTTTCAAGGGCCGCAGGCTGTACCGTTTTTTTAAAGGAGCTGACTGGTTTTCCGCTCTCCTTTCCGTATTCTTTTTTTACCGCTCCCCGGGCGATGCGCCTGACACAGCGGGCAATCTCCCGCTCAAGGCTCCGTACCCCGGATTCCATGGTATAGTGGCGGATAATCTCCCGTATGGCTTCATCCTTAAAAACAATGTTTGCCTCGGCAAGGCCGTTTTCGGCAAGTTCCTTGGGAACCAGGAATTGCTTTGCAATGGCAAGCTTTTCATTTTCCCCGTAACCGGGAACTTCGATAATTTCCATGCGATCCAGCAGCGGGTAGGGGATAGTATGCAGGGAATTGGCGGTGGTGATAAAAAGAACCCGTGAAAGATCGTAGGGGACTTCCATATAGTGATCGGTAAAGGTGGAATTCTGTTCAGGGTCCAGCACCTCAAGAAGGGCCGAGGCGGGATCACCCCGGAAATCGCTTGAGAGCTTGTCGATTTCATCAAGAAGAAACACCGGGTTTACCGTTCCGGATTTTCGCATGGACTGGATTATTTTTCCCGGCAGGGCGCCCACGTACGTTTTACGGTGACCGCGGATTTCCGCCTCGTCCCGCACCCCGCCGAGCGATACCCGTACAAACTGCCTGCCCAAAGCCCTGGCTACCGATTTACCGAGGCTTGTTTTCCCCGTCCCCGGAGGACCGACAAAACAAAGTATCGGCCCCTTGATTCCGGATTTTTCCGTGAGCTGGCGCACGGCGATAAATTCCAGAATCCGTTCCTTGGCCTTCCGCATGTCAAAATGATCCTCGTCAAGGATCTTTTCCGCTTCCGCCAAATCAAGCGAATCCTCACTGTAATCGCTCCAGGGAAGGTCGGTAATCCATTCAAGGTAACCGCGAAGCACGCCCGCTTCGGGGGAAAGGGGCTGGAGCTTGCGGAGGCGGGAAATTTCCTTGTGGGCTCTGGCCAGTACTTCGTCGGGGGGATTCTTGTCCTCAATAGCCTTTTCCAAATCGGCAAACTCGTCCTCGCCCTCATTTTTCCCGAGTTCCTTGTTGATTTCCCGTATCTGTTCGTGGAGGATGTATTCCCGCTGGTTTTTTTCCATGCGGCTTTTTACCTTGCCGGAAATATTTTTCTGAATGCCGAAGATTTCATTTTCCAGCGACAGGGTTTCAAGGATCGCATTCAGCCGGTCTTCCGTTGCAGCGATACCCAAAAGCTCGACTTTTTTTTCCGCCTTGACGGCAATAGCGTTACCGATAAGATTGGCAAGCCGTTCGGGGTTTTCGGTTTTTTCCACGGCGGTAATGACATCGACGCCGATTTTTTTTGAAAGTTCCGCGTATTGGGCAAAAGATTTTTGAACGGTCCGCATCAGCGCGGCCTCTGACGGGGCAGGTGGATTAGCCAGGTTCACAATCTTTACCGGCTCCACCTTGACCAGGGAATATTCATCCAGGACGGTCTTTTCCCGGATGGCGCCGCGGTATTCGCCCTGCATAACCACCCGGAACGTATTGTCGGGAAGCTTAAGGTTCTGGATGATACGGACCACGGTTCCCCCGGGCCATGTTTCGCCGCGGTACGATTCAGGCGTTACCCTGCCGCCTGCGGGCCCGTCGTTTTTAAGGCAGGCGGCAAAGAGCCGGTTATCCCGTTTCAGGGCCTCATTTACCGCGTCAATTCCGATTTTATAGGTGATATAAACGGGGATTACCGTGTTGGGAAACAGCACCAGTTCCCGCAGGGGAAGCAGGGGAAATTCTTCCGGAGGATTTTGCGTTTTTTCCCGCAGGCCCAAAAGGAATTTTGAGACACCGGAATGTTTTGTTTCCCCTTTTCGCGCCACGAACGGAGCCTATGCGCTTTTCTGCAGGGTATGAATCTCGGGAGGTTCGGATTTTTCCACCGCCTCCTGGGTGATAACCACCTGTTTGCCCCCTTCCACAGAGGGCAGCTCAAACATAATCTCCGTCATAAGTTTTTCGACAATGGCCCGCAGTCCCCGGGCGCCGGTTTTCTGCTTGATCGCCGTATCGGCGATGGCGTTAATCGCGCCCTCGGTGAATTCGAGCTTCACATCATCGATAGCAAGGGACGCCTGATACTGCTTGACAATGGCGTTCCGGGGTTCGGTG
>JAISJS010000018.1 GCA_031261385.1 Treponema sp. | reverse complement strand
CGGAGCTTGTTCGCCGCCCAGGCAACGCCCCGCCCGTGATTCCCGTCGGTAGCGGTATAAAAAGTAATATCACCAAGTTTATTTTTGATCTCGTCGGAAACAAGGGTGTCATAATTAATTTCCGAAATATCCTTTCCAAGCTGCTTCGCAATATATTTGGCTATGGCATAGGAACCGCCCAGCACCTTGAACGCGTTGAGATCAAACCTGAACGATTCATCCTTGACGAAGATTCCCTTTACGCCGAAGTAACCCGCCAGATGAGAAAGGTCGGCCAGCGGAGTTTTTGTATACTGTGGGAAACTTTTATGAAACCGGTGGGCCTTTTGCATTTCCTCAACGCTCATAAGGCTCAACGGAGATGAGCAATCGGTTTTGGGCATTTCGTTCTTTGCCCACTTAATCAGCTCTTTAATTTATAACCTCCAAATTAAATATTTTAACCGCAAAGTCGAAGAAGTCGAATAAGTAAGAAAGAAAAAGAAGAAAATGACATTTTTTTTGACTTTCTTCTTCTCCACCTTCTTCGACTTATTCGACTTTGCGGTTTTCACCTTTCTTCTTTGCGGTTCCTCAAATTTCCGCGATTGCTTCGATTTCTACGAGAACTTTCCTGGGCAGATCCTTTACCGCCACGGTTGAACGGGCAGGTTTGCCGGGGAAATGCCGTGCGTAAACCTCGTTAAATGCGGCAAAATCGTCCATATCGGCAAGAAAACAGGTGGTTTTAATCACCTTTGACAGGGAGGAACCGCCGGCTTCCAGGACCGCCTTGAGGTTTTTTATAACCTGCTCGGTCTGCTCCGCCGCTGTTTTTCCTTTTACCTCGCCGGTTTCAGCGGACAGCGGGATCTGACCTGAAGTATACACCAGGCTGCCCGAAGTGTAGCCCTGGGAATAGGGACCGATGGCGGCGGGAGCCGCATTTGTTTGAACAATCTTCATTTTTTGCCTCTTTTTTATCACCTTTTGTGATGTAATTTATTTCATTATATCACTAAACTTTTTTTCAGTCAATAGAATTCTACAATTTTTACGATTTTTCCTCTAAAGACCGGATATGGAGATATACGGTGTTTTTCGATATCCCAAGGTCCCCCGCCACGATTTGTACCGCGTCCTTGAGCTTAAAAACCCCCTGATGATAAAGGATAGCCACTATTTCCTTGTTTTTCTGATTGGTTGAGATGCGGCCATCGGCATTTACCTCATCCTTCACCTTTTGGAGGGCGCGGAGGATCAGTTCATCGGAATCGTTGCTGAAATTCTCGGTTACATAGTCCGTTGGGGGAACCAGAGAAAAATTCTGCAAAAGGGAACTGAGGGGGCTGTCCAGATACAGGTTGATGCAGAGGAGTCCGATGGCCTTTTTCTTTTCCCCAAAAATTACGATCGTGGTGGACCGTACCGGCTTGCCGTATTTGTTTTTGGAAACATACGTAGTAAAAGGCTTTGCGTTTTTTCCCTTCAGCCCTGAATTTTTCCGTATCTGTTCCAGCATAGCAAGGGCAAGGTCGGTAATCGGAGCGCCTTCCCTGCGGCCTGAATGAAATCCGTTGACAATTTTGATTAACGAATGATCAAGGTCCGTAAGATCGTGCAGAACTATCTCGAAGGCTTCACCGTAATAGGCGGCAAGCCCATCCATGGTGGTTTTATACGATTCAAGAAGCGTGCGATCCGAGGGAGTCAGGGTACTTCTGTGTTTTGATATTCCCGGCATTTTACGAACCCGCCTTTTTTCTATAATAAGTATTTTCCATGGGAAGCCTGTCCCGCAGCTTGCCGTCTTTCGCATAATAGGCGCCCCCGATTGCGGGACAGATGGGGATTGTAGCAAGCTCCCCTACCCCCTTTGCGCCATAGGCCATCGGGGAAGGATTATGGGGATCTATCAGGATGATATGCATGGGGGGCGCTTCGGTAGCACGGATAAGCCCCAGGGTTCCGTACTTTGCCTTTGGGCGGCCATTTTCCAGCGGGAAGTCCTCGGTTAAGGCATACCCCATACCCATAAGCAGCCCCCCTTCAATTTGACCTTCCGCCGCAGGAGGATTCACCACCTTGCCAAGGTCATAGGCGGCAATGATATTTTCGATTTTACCCTCGCCGTCCAAAATCACCACCGTAGCGGCGTAGCCGTAGGCCACATGGCTTACCGGGTTCGGCTTATCGCTGCCCATAGGATCGGTAACGCCTGAATACTCGGCAAAGAATTCCTGTCCCTCAAGTTTCGCAAGAGCGTCCGCAGGATCTTTTGAATAATCACCAACCGTTTCATTCAGCGCCGCTTTAAGTTTTACGGCGGCAAGGCGCGCGGCCTCCCCGGTAAACACGGTCTGACGGGACGCGGTAGTGGTACCGGAGTTGGGAGTCCGTATCGTATCCGGGGGCTCGGCAAACACATAAGCCGGTGGAATTTTAAGGGTCTCGCAGGTGATCTGCGTGGTAACCGTCGCCATCCCCTGTCCTATACAGGCGGCGCTGGTTCTGATGTGGACAATGCCTTTTTCCACCGAAAGAATGCACCTCCCCTTGTCGGGAAGACCCACGCCGACACCGGCATTTTTTAAGGCGCAGGCAATGCCCGCATTTTTACCTTCCGCTTTTGCTTTTTCGTACACATCCTTAACGGCAAGCAGGCAGGCCTCAAGTTCCACGTCGCCTTCGGCAATCTGTCCGTTGGGGAGAACCTGTCCCGGCCGCAGGGCGTTACGGTAACGTATCTCCCAGGGACTTATGCCAACCATTTCGGCTAACAGGTTGAGGTTGCTCTCCGCGGCAAAACAGCTTTGGCAGACGCCGAAACCGCGGAAAGCGCCGCCGGGAATATTGTTGGTGTATACCGCCTTGCCGTCAATATCGATCACCTGATAGTTATAGGGACCGGCGGCATGGGTGCAGGCCCGCTGCAAGACCGGCCCGCCAAGACTCGCATAGGCGCCGGTGTCGGAAACGATCACTGCCTTCATCGCGGTAAGGATTCCATTCTCATCGCAGCCGGTGGTAAAGTCCATTTCCATCGCGTGCCGTTTTGGATGCAGATTGATGCTCTCCTGCCGGGAAAGCAGCACCTTTACCGGCTTTTTAAGACACCATGCAGCCAAACATGCGTGATGCTGGACGCTCATGTCCTCTTTGCCGCCAAAACCGCCGCCGACAAGCTGGCCCTTCACATGAACTTTCTCGGGCGGAATCCCGAGCATACGGGAACATTCCCGCTGTTCATCGTAAATGCTCTGCCCCGCCGAATACAAAACAATGCCGTCTTCACCTTCCGGCATAGCGATGGCGCACTCCGGCTCCATAAAGGCATGTTCGGTAAAGGGCGTCGAATAATGGCGGCTCACCACGTTCTTTGATTTTGCAAGAACCGCTTCGGCGTCACCGCGGACCAGGTGTTC
>JAISJS010000004.1 GCA_031261385.1 Treponema sp. | reverse complement strand
CCGCAAAGTCGAAGAAGTCGAAAAAGGAAGGAAATTTTCTTATTCCTTCTTTAACTTATTCAACTTATTCGACTTTGCGGTTAAATTTCTTCCGATTTTTTCCTCATTTGGAATTACTGTCTATCTGTCCAATAATTCAAAATTAGAAAAAATTTGTCTGCGGATTTTCCAGGATTTGTTCAAAAACATTTAAATATGGTGGCAAATTCTCGATTAATTGTAAAAACAAAGAAATTAACCGCAGAGAACGTAGAGTTTTTCTTTTTTGTGTACTCTGTGTTCTTTTCTCTGCGCTCTCTGTGGTTTGTATTTCTTTGAATTTGGAATTACGTCTATCTGTTCCCGATATAATGTCAATCTAAACCGGTTTCTTCTTGGGGAAGGGTTCACCCTTATCCCCTCCTGCTTTTTAAATAAGCAAATGTTGCCGGCGGAACCAGTTCCCGTATTTCTTCCATCCTGCTTTCAGCCAATAATTCCCGCACCCTGCCTGCGCTGATCACGTTTCCGTCCTTTTTAAGCCGTTCAATTTCTACGACTTCTATGGTATACCGTGGGAGGAAATCTTTCATCCGGCGGTTATAGCTTTCTGTGACCGGGTCCAGGGGCTCCGTCCCGACAAAGCGGCGGCTGATACCTAACGGTTTTGCAAAATGTTCGGCAAAAATTGTGAGGTCCAGGGTAGTGTTTACATTTTCACTTTTGACCGTGTCTTTTAAAAAATAATCGGGAAAGGTGGCTGCCGAAATAAGATAGGGGCCGGTCGGGTGAACACGGACATTGGGAATATGCGCAGTTCCGGCTTTGACCAGATCAAAACGGACATCTGAGGGAAAGGCGCTCCGGTTTTCCGAAACCACAAAAACATACAGCAGATCACAGCGGGAAGCGGCGCTTTCGATCAGGTACTGGTGCCCGTTGGTAAACGGATTACAGTTCATAACAATGGCGCCGGTGGTTCCGGCGGCGCCGCTTTTGGCAGTGCCGCCTTTGGCTGTGCCGTCGGCGGCATTGGTTGTACGGCTAACGGCGGCTTTGCCTGAGGCTTGCGCAATCGAAGCGACAAAATCAGTAATGCCGTTTTTTTTGTTTTCCATGAGCAGAACACCGGCGGTTTTGGCGAGCGGGTAGAAGCCGAGGCCGCCGAAAAGGGATTCGTTTTCCGGTTTGGTAAAAATAAAAAGGTGGAAGCTGCCGTTTCGCGCCGCCTGATCAATAAGGCCGCTTACAATGCGGGCGGCCAATCCTTCGTTCTGAAAATCCTTTGACACGGCGATGCATTTTAATACGTTGCCGTCAAGCGAGCCGCTTGCCGCTATTTTGTTGTCTTCGACAAGGCATAATGAAAAATCAATCTGCTCATCGTATTTGAGCGCGTTAGCCGCAAGAAATGAGCGAAGCTCATCAAGATCTTTTCCGTGAAACGGAAAGCCGGTTTTAATTTCCATCATGTAAAATCCCTGACAATCTGAATGTAGCGCTGGGCGTAATGGGGCAGGTAAATCCCCGAGCGGTATGCGGCGACAAAACAGGTCATCGTTTTTGGATTGCCAAAAGAAAAACAGGCGGGTTTCTCTGAAAGGTGCATGTGGCGCAGGTGGGTTTCGGTAACAAAGGTAATGCCGTAGCCGCCTGAGGCAAGCTCCACTGAGGCGAGGATATTGTGGATCTCCAGCGATACTTTGGGTACAACGTTTGCGTCATGAATAACCTTGTCGGTGATGTACCGGGTCCTCTGATCAAAGCGCTGCAGTATAAGCGTTTCCCCTTTTAATTGGGTTATATCAAACCACGGATAGTTACAATCAGTTTTTTCAATTCCGTTCCCCGCTAAAGGATGGGATGCGTTCATCACAAGGACAACTTCTTCATCTTTGATCACCTCGTAGGTAATATCCTGATGTTTTATCGGCAGCGTAAAAAAAGCAATATCGATCTCGCCTTCCAGAATCATGGCTTCAAGCGCCGATGAGTTTGCCTCTTTCACGGTAATCTTGACCCGGGGAAATTCTTTGCTGAATTCCGGCAGGGTATGGGGAAGCATATAGGTACCCCGCATAATCGGAAAGGCAATTTTGAGTTCGCCGATATTTTCCTTCATAATGTCCGCCAGTTCCTGCTCCAGCTCCCGCTTTATGCCGAGCATAAGCTTGGCTTTTTCGACATAGCGCTCCCCAGCGTACGTTAGGAGAAATTTGTTTCCGAGCCGGCGGAAAATCGGCTGCCCAAGGTAGTTCTCCAGGGTTTGCACAAATTTACTTAAGGTGGGTTGTGTTACAAACACTTCCTCCGACGCCCTCGTGATATTCTGATGTTTCGCAATCGAAACAATGTACTGCAATTCCCGAAAATCCATGATTTCCTCCTTAATATAGCCCCTGAAATTATTCCTTTGGTCTATAAAAAGTATTCAAAATATGTATTAGACCTATAGTAAATTCAGATATAGGATAATACACATCAAAGATGAATACAAGGAGTATTTTTCAAATGCATGCGATTCCTTGCATGATTTTACGCGGCGGTACCAGCAGAGGGCTGTATATCCTGGAAAAAGATCTTCCTCCCTCGGGGGAAAAACGGGATGCGGCGCTGCTCGCCCTAATGGGCAGTCCCGATCCGCGGCAGATCGACGGCCTTGGCGGTTCGGTTTCGGTGACCAGTAAAGTTGCCATTATTGCGCCGTCCTGCAGGGAAGGGATCGATGTCGATTATACCTTTGCCCAGGTTTCCGTGGATAAGCCGCTGGTTTCTTATGCCGGCAACTGCGGAAACATTTCGTCGGGGGTAGGGCCCTTTGCCGTTGAAAGCGGACTGGTACGGGCTTCGTCTCCGCTTACCAAAGTCAGGATTTTCAACACCAATACCCAAAAGGTTCTGGTGGAAGAAGTTGAAACGCCGGACGGCGCCGTTAATTACGAGGGGAATTTTCAGATCCCCGGCGTACCGGGAAGCGCGGCGCCCATAAAAGTTATGGTGGAAGATCCGGCGGGGTCCGTGTGCGGCGCCCTGCTTCCCACGGGAAACCCCGTTGATGAATTAACTATCTGCGGTTTTGGCCGCTTTACCGTTTCGATTGTCGATGCGGCAAATCCCCTGGTGTTTGTCCGCGCAGCGGACATCGGTATGGTTGGCAGGGAAACGCCTGAGGCAATCGGGGCCAACAAAGAATTGATTGTGCTGCTTGAAAAGATCCGCGGCGAGGCGGCAAAGAAATTGGGCTTTATTGAACATCTTGAAGAATCGGCCTGGAAAAGTCCGTCGATTCCGAAGATGACGATTGTGGCCCCTGCTGCGGATTACTTAACGGTGTCAGGCGAAACTATCACGGCTGATCGCATGGATATTTCGGGGAGGATGATGTCCATGCAGCGGCCCCATGCTACCTACGCCCTTACCGGCGCCATGTGTACCGCGGCGGCGGCGGCAATCAAGGGCACCATTGTTCACAGCTTGAGGCGGGAAGACGCGGACCTCCGGCGATTCCGCATTGCCCACCCCGGCGGCATTCTGGAGGCGGGTGTTGATATTGAGAAGAGTAACGGCGGGGTCAAGGTGTTAAGCGCCTACGGTTACCGGACCGCACGGTTATTGATGAAAGGCACAGCCTACTATTAAGGAGCGATGGATGATCAAGTTGAGCGCAGGCGGAGTATATCTGGTAAACGGGAACACGATGTTTTCCGATTGGAATGATGCCGCCGATCAAATACAGAAATTAACCGGCAGGGCTGTCACCAAAGAGGAAGCCCGGCAGGGAACGATAAGCTATTCGATTTTAAAGGC
>JAISJS010000384.1 GCA_031261385.1 Treponema sp. | reverse complement strand
TGATGATCGTGGATATTTTAAAATACGAAGACGGCTCGCCCTATGAAGCGGCGGAAGTTTTGGGAATTCCAAAAGCAAACCGCTTTACCGCAATTACCTTTCCCTACCTGCGCAAGCCGCTTATTTCGGTGGTTTTTGCCGTATTTACGCTGATATTTACCGATTACGGCGTTCCGCTGATGATAGGCGGCCGCTGTACTACGCTCCCCGTGCTGATGTATCAGGAAGTGGTGGGACTGCTCAACTTTGGCAAGGGAAGCGTGATAGGCGCCCTGCTTCTTGCCCCCGCGCTGATTGCGTTTTTATTTGATCTGTTCAACAAAGACCGGGGCAATAACACTTTTGTGATTCAGGAAATCTCAAAACGAAAAAGCCCTCTTCGCGATATTTTGGCTTCTTCATATTGCGCGCTTGTCTGTTTTTTAATCGCCCTGCCGGTTATTGTTTTTGGTGTGCTGACTTTTGTCAGGCGCTATCCGGTGGATATGCGGTTTTCGTTTAATAACATTATCAACACGATGAATATGGGAGCGGGAAGATATTTAATTAATTCCATTGTTATAGCCCTTGCGGTTTCTGTAATCGGGACGATTCTTTCGTACCTCTTTGCCTATTTTACCTCCCGTACTCCCGGTAAATTATCAAAAGCGCTGCACCTTATTTCGATTACCTCTCTTGCAATTCCCGGCATGGTATTGGGTCTGTCCTATGTATTGTTTTTTAAGGGGTCATTTATTTATGGAACCCTGGCGATACTTATCCTGGTAAATATCACCCACTTTTTGGCGTCCCCGTATCTGATGGCGTATAACTCCCTTGGAAAACTTAACGCAAACCTGGAAGACGTCGGGCTTACCCTTGGCATTAAGCGCTTTTTTATTGTCCGTGATGTTTTGATTCCCCAAACATGGTTTACCATTATGGAAATGTTTACCTACTTTTTTGTGAATTCCATGATGACCATTTCCGCAGTATCTTTTTTGAGTTCCGTGCGGATAAAACCGGTTTCCCTGATGATTACCCAATTTGAGGCTACCATGCAGTTGGAAAGCGCCGCATTTGTCTCGCTGCTTATTTTGGGGTGTAACCTTTTATTAAAAGGCAGTATATACCTTGTCCGCCGTCACGCGAAACAGACTGGAGCATTACAATGAGCTTGACCAAAAATCAATTTGATATACTTACCTTTTTGGCGGATACCAAAACAGAAATTACCCAGCGGGTAATCGCAAAGGCAAGCGGCCTTTCTGTGGGAACGGTAAATAAAACCCTCAATCAGCTTGCAGACGCAAAACTTGTTGACCAGGATGGACAGGATCGCCAAACCCGTATCAGTGACCGGGGTCTTAAAGCCCTTGAACCATACCGGGTAAAACGCGCGATATTTATTGCCGCCGGTTTTGGATCGCGCCTTGTTCCCATCACCCTGAACACCCCCAAGCCGCTTGTCCGGGTCAAGGGAATGCGGATTATTGACACGCTGCTTGACGCGGTTACCGCCGCCGGTATAGAAGAAATAATAATCGTCCGGGGCTATCTTGGCGAGCAGTTTGATCAGCTTTTATATAAATATCCCAATATCAAATTTTTGGAAAATCCGCTGTATAATGAAGCGAACAATATTTCTTCTGCGATGATAGTCCGCTATCAACTGCAAAACGCCTATGTGCTGGAATCTGATTTATTGTTACGCAGCCCCAAGTTCATTACCAAATATCAATATGACAGCAATTATCTGGGGGTTCCGGTTGAAAGAACCGATGATTGGTGTTTTGAAACCAAAAACGGGATCATCACAAAACTTAAGGTCGGCGGCCGTAACTGCCACCACATGTTCGGCATTTCCTATTGGAACAAACAGGACGGCGCAAAACTGGCGGAGCATATCAAACAAGTTTATGAAATGCCCGGCGGCAAGGAGCGGTACTGGGATCAGGCTGCACTGGAATATTTTATCAAAGACTATGAAATAAGCGTGCGCGAATGTTCGTTTGACGATATCACCGAGATCGATACTTTTTCTGAATTGAAAAAACTGGATGAAACATATAGGGTTTAATGGAGGTTGAAAATGACGGAAGATTATCTTGCGGGAAACTTGTACAGCAATACCGCAGATTATTATGACTATGATAACCGCGATATCATAAAAGATGATTTGAATTTTTACACGGAGTACGCCCAAAAAAACAGCGGCCCCATTCTGGAATTGGCAAGCGGAACGGGAAGGGTTTCTCTTTATCTGGCTGAAAATACAAACCGCCCTCTGGACTGCGTTGAATTGTCGGCTTCCATGGTAGGAGTATTTAAAGAGAAAACGGCGCAGCTCGGAAAAGAAATTCAGGAAAGGGTACACATCCATCAGGATGATATGACAAAAATAAACATGGGGAAAAAGTACAATTATATCATTATCCCCTGGCGGGCCCTGCAATGGATTCCCTTTGAAGAAGGCGCCATAGAATGTTTAAAAAAAGTATACGAACATCTTGAACCCGGCGGGCTTTTTATTTTTGATATCTTCAAGCCGATGAACTATGATGAAAAATGGCTGGGGCATGAAAGTACATCCTATGATATAGAAACCGGCGGCAAAAGAATTATCCGTTCAACCCGGAATGAATTTTATGATAATGAAAAAAAGTACATAAAATACAGCAGCAAATTTAAAATCATTGAAAACGGGAAAGAAACGGTAAAGGAAGACATGATAACCATTAAATATTACTTATACGATGATATGGCTGCCATATTAAAGAATATTGGGTTTAATATAACGGCAGAATATGGCTATTATGACAAGCGGAGCATACCGGACGGTGATGAAATGATTTTTATTTGTACCCGTTAAAACACTAAAACACAACGTTCTGTTACAACAGAATATGTGTTCCAAATTGATCGATGAGCACCAGTATCCCCAGCGCCGCCGTATAAATGGCAAAGCCGATAAGGGACTTTTCCCGGACAATTTTCAGCATCAGCCTGACTGAGAAAAAACCGACGACCGCCGCGGTAAGGGTTCCGGCAATGATCGGCAGAGCGCCGATACCGCCCGCAGTACCGGCATTTGCGGCAGCTTCCGCCGCCGCGGTTTCAACCGCACCGTTCCCTGCGCCTCCGGCAAGATCCTTTATCTGTAAAACAAGCGCTCCCAAAATTGCCGGAATCGACAGCAGAAACGAAAAACGGGCGGCAAAATCACGGTCCAGCTTTCGGGAAAGGGCGCCGGAAAGGGTCGATCCCGACCGGGAAATTCCGGGAATGATCGCTATCCCCTGCATAATCCCGATTATGAGCGCATCTAACCAGTTCATCTGGTCTTTCTGCCTGGTGTTACCCTGTCTTTTAGACAATAATTCGGAACCGGTGAGGAAAATCGCCGTGATCAAAAAGGCAAACCCTAAAAAAGCGCCCGACGCAAAGGCCGTTTCGATGGCGTCTTTAAAAATAAGGGCAAGGATCACCGTCGGCACGGTCGCCAGAACAAGGTAACCGGTCAGCGGCTGGATAATCCGGCGCAGGATATCCCAAATATCGCGCCAAAGCACGGCAAAAACCGCGGCAAGAGTTCCCACATGAACCATCGTATCAAAAAGCAGCGCCGGTTCGGTGATACCGAATATCCGCTGGAGCAGGACCAAATGCCCGGAACTGCTCACCGGAAGAAACTCGGTTATCCCCTGAATCGCCCCTAAAACGAGGGCCTCCCATACACTCATTTGCACCGTACCTTAAATATTTTTTTATAGAAATTTTAACCGCAAAAATAAAGGAAGGAAAAAAGAATATTAAACCGCAAAGGCGAATAAGGCGAAAAAGGGAAGAAGAAAGAATATTACCTCTTTTCCTTTGCGCGCCTTCTGCACCTTTGCGGTTGCTTTCCTGGTCTTTCTTAGAGTCCCAGCAGGTACTGGTTCAGTACGTTTTCAAGATATTCCTGCTTGCCGCTGGTATGGCCGGTCTTGCCGTATTTCGTGCCGAGCGCAGCCAAAGCGTCCAGGGTAAGTTCACCCTTTTCAAATTTGGCGCCGTCGCCGGAATTAAACGATTTGTAGCGGCTCTTGACGAAGGAGGGGATCTTTCCGTCGTCGATGATGCGCTGGGCAATTTCGAGGCCGACGGCGAAGGTGTCCATGCCGCCGATGTGGGCAAGGAAGAGGTCCGCGGGGTCAATCGAATTCCGCCGGAGCTTGGAATCGAAATTGAGGCCGCCGGTGGTAAAGCCTCCTGCCTTGAAGATCGAAAGCATGGCGAGGGCGGCTTCGTAGTAATTGTTGGGGAACTGGTCGGTGTCCCAGCCGTTGCGGGGTTCGCCGCGGTTGGCGTCGACGGAGCCGAAGAAGCCGGACACGGCGGCGGTTTCCAGTTCGTGGGCAAAGTCATGGTTTGCCAGTTCGGCATGGTTGGCTTCGATGTTTACGCGGAAGTCTTTGTCGAGGCCATAGTGGCGGAGAAAGCCGATGACCGTTTCAACATCAAAATCGTACTGGTGCTTGGTGGGCTCCATCGGTTTGGGTTCAATGTAGAAAGCGCCTTTAAAACCGTTCTTGCGGGCATAATCCCGGGAAATGGTAAGGAACTTTGCCAGGTGATCTTTTTCTTTTTTGATGTCGGTGTTGAGGAGGCTCATGTAGCCTTCCCGACCGCCCCAGAACGTATAGCCCTGTCCGCCAAGTTCAATCGTCGCGTCAATGGCGGCTTTTACCTGGGTAGCGGCTAACGCAACCACGCCGAATTCGGGGTTGGTGGCGGCGCCGTTCATAAAGCGGGGATTGGTGAACACGTTGGCGGTGCCCCACAGGAGTTTTACGCCGGTGGCCTTCTGAAGTTTCTTGGCTTTCTTGACAAGGAGTTTCAGATTGGCTTCGCTCTCCGCGGGAGTGTCGCCTTCGGGCGCTATATCGCGGTCATGGAACGCATAGTATTCGGCGCCGAGTTTGGTAAAAAATTCAAAGGCGGCGTCCATTTTGTTTTCCGCTTTTTCAATGGGGTTCTTTCCCTCGTTCCACGGATGGGGAATGGTTGCCGAACCAAACGGGTCGGTCCCGTCGGCGCAGAAACTGTGCCAATAGGCTACGGCAAAGCGAAGGTGATCCTTCATCTTTTTTTTGCCGACCTTTTTTTCCGGGTCATAATACTTGAATGACAGAGGGTTGTCGCTTTTGGGCCCCTCATACTTGATTTTGCCGATCTTGGGAAAATACTCTTTGTTCCCAATAAAATAATCTGCCATAAATAACTCCTTCTCCTGATGATTTATGCGTAAAGGGGACTCAACGCCCCAAGATACCGGGAATAATTTTGATACGCCTTGTCGTAGGCCGCCACATCGGCCTTGACGGGCTTTACCGTTGCGCCGCCTTCCAGGGCGACATGTTCATCAACCAGCGCCTCTATGCCGGTTTTTTTGCCTTCGGATTTTTCGAGGCACCACAAAGCCTGAATCGCCCCGACAAGGGCTGCGGCTTCGTTCCCTGCGGGAATACGCACGGGAAGGTTCATCACGTGAGCCGCAATGCTCTGCCAGAGCGGACTCTTTGCGCCGCCGCCGGTCAGCCGTATTTCCTTCGCTTTAAAACCGAGGCTGTTGAAGCCTTCAAGCCCAATCCGCATACCAAAGATAGCAGACTCAAGCGCGGCGCGGGCAAGATT
>JAISJS010000291.1 GCA_031261385.1 Treponema sp. | reverse complement strand
CGGAACCAATTGCCGTTAATAATTGGTTAATTTCTTCCTGTGAAAGTACTTTAGTCATAAGTTTTATTCTCCTAAACTATCATTTTATTTCCATATTTTTATTTTGTCAATAGTATTTCCAATATTATTTACAGAAATTTTAGGGGCGTATTGCACATAACATACAGTCTACACTGCGCCGCAGTAACGGCTTGGCCTCCGAATAACCCCAGTCGGGCTACGCCCTTTGTCGGGTTTTTCTCCGGCACATTTGGGGCGGGAGTCAATGCTTCGCATTGCCCTATTTACCCGCCCTAAACGTCGTAAACTTTTCACATTGAGCGACATATGATTTTAACATTGTCTCAAAATATAAAAAGTACAATATTCTGTATAAAGTATTGACTAAGTCAAAATATTGTAATATATTATGTACTCGAGGTAAATTATGATAGATTTAGTCCAGAATATAAAGCCAATTTCTTATGTAAAGGCACATACCACAGAAGTCGTTAAAAATGTAGGAGAAACAAAATCCCCTATAATAATAACTCAGAACGGTGAGGCTAAAGCGGTAATTGTAGACATTGATAGTTACCAAAGAACATTAAATGCCATAAATTTGGCAAAATTATTGAGTTTTAGTGAAATTGATCTAAAAAATGGTAACATTGTAACCCATGAAAATGCCAAAAACCGTTTTGAGAAAACACTGGGTAGAAGATAAAGTGAAAGAAATTATTTGGGCAAAACACGGTGAAAGTGCTCTTGATGATATTTTAAAATATTAAATGGTAATAAACTAATCTCAATACAATATATACTGGACACAAGAAGGAATATAGAAGAAGTATTATTAAATTTGGTAATAGAAAATAAATTGTAAAGAGAAATCGTACTACCTAATGTAAAATAACACGCATACCCTCCGTGTTGTGCGCTTACCTACAGCCGAATAATCCTGCCCTCGGTAAGCGCCTCTGCGCCCTTTTCCGTGATAAGAATGTCGTTTTCCAGGCGGCAGCCGCCGTGGACCTGATCGTAGAGGCCCGGTTCCAGCGTAAAGACCATGCCCGGCTCAAGGATCCATTCGTTGTCGGCGCGGCTGCGGATGGCAGGGTCTTCGTGTTCTTCAAGGCCGATGCCGTGGCCGAGCGCGTGGGGCATCGCTTTTTTTGATTTGGCAAAAAGAGAGTCCACTGAGGCGGCTATGGTTTTGGCGGCGGCGCCGGGACGGGCCATGGAAAGGGCAAGCTTATAGGCTTTTTCGGTCAGGGTGAGGAGTTTTTCCTGTGCGGCGGTGCAGTCACGGGCAAAGGTCAGGGTTACATCGGTGGTGTAGCCGCCATACCTGCAGCCAAAGTCGAGGATGGAAAGGCCGGGACCGGCAAATGCGGCGGAGGTATAGGCGGGGAATGCGTGAATACCGAAACTCCGTTCCGGCCCTGCAGCGAGGGTTCCAAAGCCGGTGCCTTCACAGCCGCGCCTGCGGGATTCGATTTCAATAAGAAGGGCCGCGTCGGTTTCGGTTTTGATTTTTCCCGAACGGACATTTTTTTCCAGATGATCGATTATTTCATTGGTGATTTTTGCGGCTTTGCGGTAAATTTTTATTTCATCTTCATCTTTAACGGCCCGCAGTTTTTTTGCCGTTTCACCTGCCCCGTGTTCCCTGCAGATAATATCAAAATCGGTGATGGTCCCGACATAATTCAGAAAAGCAGGGTACGAAGTGACCGAGGGAATTTCGATTTTTGATCCGGGGGGAATTTTCATCTTTTCCGCGGCGCCGAGAATTGCCGCGCCGGGCCGCCGTTCAAATTCAGAATACGGAAGAATGATATCAGCCTGGGCATAAGCCTTGGCCATGTTGATGTCCCAGGGAACAAGCAGCGATTTTCTGTCCGCCGTTAAAAAGAGCAGCGCGTCGGCGGGGTGTCCGGTGAGCCAACGGACCGTGGGGTCACGGCGGCCCTCGGCATCCTCAAAGAGTACCATCGCCGATCCTTCGCGGGCCAGCCAGTCATAGATTTGGTCACGCCGCGTTTCAAATGCACTCATACGGCGCCCCGGTTGGAGTTTTTGGCTAAGGCCGTGGCATTAGCCGTAACATTAGCCGCGGTAAAAGCTTCGGCAGACGCTTCGAATATCGCGTCTATTTCCTTATCGCCGATCCAGTAATGGGTAACAAAACGGAAGCCGCCGTTTTCAGGCGCATTGACAAGAATTTTTTTTCCGGTAAAAATCTCCATGATTTTTTCAGCGGTATTCTTATCAGCAGCAGGCGGAAATTTAAAAAACACCATATTGATATCAACCTCATCGGGGTTAACCTCAACGCCGGGAATCTTTGCCAGCGCTTTTGCCAGGCCCTTTGCACGTCTATGATCATCTGCAAGACAACTTACCTGTTCGGTAAGGGCGATAATTCCCGCCGCGGCAAGAATCCCCGCCTGCCGCATTCCGCCGCCCATGATTTTTCTTTTTAGCCGCGCCGCCTCTATAAAATCTTTTGGTCCCGCCAAAAGGGAACCCACCGGAGCGCAAAGACCTTTGGATAAACAGAACATTACCGAGTCCACACGGGAAGCAATATCAGATGCTTTACAGCCAAGGCTGACTGCGGCGTTAAAAATTCGCGCCCCATCAAGATGAATGGGAAGTTTCCACTCATCGGCAATTTTACGGACAGCGTCCATATCGGCAAGCGGCACCACTCTGCCAAGTGCGTTTGCATTTTCAAGACAGATGAGGGAAGTAGCAGGCGCATGAAGATCCTGTTTCCGCAGGCGTAAGCGGAGAGCCTCAGGCGTCAACACTCCATCGGGCGCCGGAATGGGCCGGGTCTGAACCCCTGCAATCACCGACGCGGCGCCTGCCTCGTGAATAAGGATGTGGCTGTCCTCTCCAAGAATTACCTCAGTCCCGCGGGTACACCAGGTAAAAAGTGAAAGCTGGTTTCCAAAAGTCCCCGAGGGTACAAAAAGCGCCGCTTCCTTTCCCGCAAGTTCGGCGCCGATTTTTTCGAGACGGTTGATCGTAGGGTCATCGCCGTATACATCATCGCCCACCTCCGCTTCGGCCATTGCCTTGCGCATGGCGGCAGTCGGCTGGGTTACCGTATCGCTCCTGATATCTATCATCGTTTCTTTTTCCTCCAGGGAGTGGTTTGAATTTTTCTTTGCTTGCGATCGTTGTTCAATAATATGGCCCCCAGAATGGAGATCAAAACACTGATGGCCAGGATGGTTATACATATCATCGTTGTCGTCGGAAAGGGAAAGTCCACATTCATCCCGAAGAAGCTGTAGATTAAAGTCGGGATCATCAGGACGATGGAAACAATCGTGAGCCGCTTCATCACGATGTTAAGGTTGTTGGAGATAACGCTTGCAAACGCATCCATGGTGCCGGTCAAAATTGACGAATAGATATTTGCCATTTCGATGGCCTGCCGGTTTTCGACAACCACATCTTCCAGAAGTTCTTTTTCATCTTCTTTAAAACGGATTAGCGGGGACTTCTGAAGTTTTTCCAGTAACAGTTCATTGCTTTTAAGGCTCGTCGTATAAAACACGAGTGATTTCTGGATCGAAAGAAGCTGAATCAATTCATTGTTTTTGATGGACTTTTGGAGGTCATCCTTAATCAGATTGGCCCGCTTGTTAAGCTCCTTGAGGCTCCGCAAAAAGGTAAACGCCCCGCGGCCCAGCAGGTTCAGCACAAAGGTACTTTTGTTTTTGATGCTGAAACCCCTTACCCGGTTACGCAGAATATCATCCAGGGCATCACTTGAGCGCTGGCATATCGTAACGATTTTATCGGAAAAAAGAATGATCCCAAGGGGCAGGGTAAAAAATGCAACCTCGGCGTTTTCGTCGAACACGGGCAGCCGCACGATGATGGCGGTATATTCATCTTCTTTTTCGATACGGGCCTGTTCATCACTGTCCATTATGTCGGTGATAAGCTCTTCGGCAATGCCGTACTCTTTTTCGAGCCGGTCCAGGTCATCTTTGGTAACATTGCGGGCATCGATCCAGCAGCCCTTGCTGACCGTATCGGTTTCGATTAAGCCCTTGTCACTTTGAATTCGCAGTTTGATCATGTTGGTTCTCCTGTGGAGCCCCTGCAGGAGTTCAACGGGCGGCAAATTTTAACCGCGGACTTTTGTTCCTGAAGGAAGCGCCATTGCTTTTAATGATTGGCATATAAAAGGGCAACTACCCCCGCCGTCCGAATCGGACATGGCAACCTCCTTAAGGATTTTGATGGAGCTTCATGCGAAGTTCATAGAGGGAATAACGATTCAGTGTAGCAAATAGTTTCAAGTGTGACAAGGCTTATTTTTGACAATAAAACCCATAATTCACGTCAGCGCCAGTTTTCAATTTTAAGATTGGGGATACGGGAAAAATGTTTCTGATTATTGCTCACCAATACGGCGCCGCAGCTTTTTGCAGAAGCAGCAATCAGCATGTCCATATTACCGATAACTATTCCATGTGTTTCAAGAAACTGTCTGATTTGGGCATATTCCTCCGCCGCAGCAGTATTAAAATCAATAATACGCAGGCGGCTGACAAAGGTTTTTATCTGGTTCTGCAATTTAACGGAACCTTTATGAATGCCGCCAAATATCAACTCTGCATGGGTAACCGCACTGATGCATATATCATCTTTCCGGTGTTTCCAAAAATTATCCCGTATGGATTGGGGATTTTCCCGGATAGCATAACTGCAAATATCCGTATCCAAAATATAAATGGCCGGCATTAGAAAAGTTCCCGTACCTGAGGAGGCGTATTATCCCGCTCCAGATCGAATTCCGGATTATGGACAGAAGCAAAGAATTCCTCTATTTCCTTTCTTGAACCAAATTGAGCCGATTTTGGACGCAGGATGATTCGATCATCTTCCTTTGAGATATAGACTTCGCTGGTATCAAAGCGGAATTCTTTGGGTAAGCGGATTGCCTGAGAACGTCCGTTCATAAAAACCTTGGCAACAGCCTGGGACATAAGATACCTCCTTTGCCAAAAATGATATATATATTTAGTATATATCATGATATTTAGACAGTCAAGTTAATTTACCCGAAATCGTTTACTTCCGTTTCTCCGAAAGGGCTTTTTCAACCGCCTCTCCTACTACCCGCTCTATATCGTTCAGCACCGACTGCCTGAGCCATGTTAAATCAGTTTCTGCGGATACGGGACCGGAAAACAGCTCATGGGTTTCAATGCCGAGGGCAGCCGCTATTTGATCGAGCGTATCCGGGGATGGAAATTTCCGGGCAATCTCAATCATGGCGATAAAATGAGTGGAAACACCCGCCTTTTCGGCCAGTTTTTCCTGTGTAAGACCGCATTTACGCCGAATTTTCCTCATGATCCTATACCCCCTTGATTTTTATCCCATACTACTATACTGTAGTGTGGTAGTTGATTTTATATCCCATTGCATACCCCACCCATAGGGTGTAAGATGTGTACATTGGCTGGTGAATTTGTATGATTTACCATACACTTAGGCATAAGGACGTTGTTATTGTGATTCAGACGATAAAGGAAAGGGTCAATCTAAACTCCGCACCTTGGACCATGCATGAATTTTTTGCCGGAAGTGGCCTCGTCGCTTATGGCCTTAAA
>JAISJS010000378.1 GCA_031261385.1 Treponema sp. | reverse complement strand
ATATACGGCTGACCAAGCTGGTCGAGCATGGTAGCCCGTATCATGCGCAAGGTTCCGCCTATGCCGCCGAGGAAGGCGGCAAGGAGCGGCAGAAAAATATGGTGCATATAGGAAAACGTAAATTGCACCGGGGCCGCGGAAAAGGGGAAGGGCGGGTAGGCGGTTACCGGGAAAAGGCCCGTAACAGACGCAAAGAGCTGCAGCAGGATCAGCATGAGGATCCCGGGAAAGGCGTGGAGCACCAGAGAAAAAAAGGTCACGGCAAGATCAACGGCAGATCCTGCTTTGGTGGAAAAATAAACGCCAAGGATAAATGAGAAAAAAGTGATCAGTACCAGGGAAATTAAATTGAGAATAACCGAGTTTAAAAGCCGCGAGGCAATTAAAAAGGAAACAGGCGCCCGGGAAATAAGCCTTATTCCCAAGTCGTGGTGAACGATTACCCGGTTAAGCCAGAAAAAATACTGGATGTAAAAAGGCTTATCCAAACCAAGAGCAGCCCTTTGTGCATTAAGCTGTTCCATGCTGAGTGCCTGCTGGTTTTGCCCCGCACGCGTCGAATTTTCCCCGAAGATCTGCTGGAGCATAATCTGATCGACAATGTCGCCGGGGGCAAGTTCCATAAGACCAAAAATCGCAAACCCCAGAATAAAAAGCATGACCAGCATCGTCACAAGGCGGGAAAGAATATAGGAGAGCAGCGGCGCCTTCCGCTTAAAGAGATAGAAAGGTTTTAGCAATACGGCGGCTAATTCAGAAAGCGTATGTGTTTTCAAAAGGCGCGCCCCCGGATAGTTACTGTTTTAAAAACAGATGCGTTGTTTCAAACCCGTTAAGGTTATCAAAGTAGACATTGGATAGATCCCAGCGGGAACGCAGGGCAGCAAAACTTCTGGGCCGCACAAGGTATATCACCGGACATTGATCTAGGATGATTTGCTGATATTCATCCCACAGGGCTTGCGCTTTTGCGGAGTCGATAGTATACGCCCCCTCGTTGTAGAGGTAATCGACGCGGGCTTCCCATTCGGTAGCGGGTTTTTCCTGCAGGGGATACCACAGGTGAAGATTCCCGTCGGAAGGCCACACATTGCTCCCCTGGGTTGGGAAGATGTTGGAGCCGGAAAGTCCCATCAGCATGGATTGCCATTCATAGGTATTGAACAGTTGATCCACCATCTTCTGAAAATCTATCACCCGAATCTGGATTTTTATCCCGACATTGGCCAACTCGGTCATAATAATAGAAGCAATATCGGAATTGATCGTGCTTTCCGACCGGATCGTCAGATCAAATTCCACGGGACGCCGTTTTTCATCGCGCATGGTTCCAAAAACATCACGTTTAATCCCGATGGAGGCAAGGAGTTCAAGGGCCCGCTCGCGGTCATAAAGGTAATCAAGAGCGATATCAGTATTGTAATACGGATTTGGTTCGGGGAAAAAATCGGTCTTGGGTGAGGCAAGCCCGCGGTACACCTGGGAGATAATACGGTCACGGTTTAAAAGGCAGCTCATCGCCTGGCGGAATTCTGTTTGGGTAAACCATTCGTATTGCGGGGTATTTTTATTTTTGGGGTTCTGGTTAAAGGTCCAGAAACTTGCGCTTAACGCCCCTTCGGCATTAAAGACCGTATAATCGGGATTTTCCTTATTGATAAGATCATCAAGGTCCTCGGGCCGCAGGGAATATGAATCGGTGGCGCCCTCTTTAAACAGGAGCAGTTGGGTATTTTCATCACGGATGATGCGCACAACCTGTTCCTCAAGGTAGGGGATCGATGTACCGCTTGAATCTTTATCCCAATAGTTGGGGTTCCGTTTAAAAACCATGCGCTGGCTTGCCGTATATTCGGTAAGAAACCATTTTCCCATAGAGGGAATTTTTTTGGGGTCGGTATCCACGCTGAAAAGATCGAGCACTCCCTGAACGCCTTTTTCTTTTTTTGCCTGCTCGTAATTGAGGCGGGGGGCAATATTACCATTGGTGGTTAAAAGCGGTTCTGCGACAATCCGCGGAAAATGATACACAAAACGCTTGTTGTCGATTTTTTCTATATCAATATGCGCCGCGGTTCCGTCTTCCATAAGGAGGAACTGGCCGTTATAACCGGAACTTTGAAAAGCAGGATCGCCTTCAATCTCGTTATACCAGAAAATTATATCGTCACTGGTCACCGGGATCTTCACATCAGAATTATAGTAACTCCAGAAAAGATCGTTCCGCAGAGTATAGATAACATCGAGCTTTCCCGCCGCCTCATCAACAACAATCTCAAAGGATGCGCAGTGCGGCGCCCATTTTCGCTCTACCACATCGTAATCGACCAGGAAATCCTGCATACTGGAAACTACGCCGCTTGTGGCGCTGTCCTTTTCCGCTACGAGTATATTAAAACTTTTGGGGTCGGCGCTGACAGGTTCGTTCCAGGTTCCACTGACCTTGCCGGGCACAAAGGCTTCCCCGCGCCAGGGCTTTGTTACCGTTTTTGAAATTATCTCCGCCACCCCTTGGGGGGCAAGGGCGTCAATTTCCTCAAGGGAAAGTTCATCATTTTTTGAACAGGAAAGAAGGCCCGCTTCCGGAAGCGTAAAACACACTATAACAGCAAGGAGAAATGACTTTTTCATACTTGTATTTTACCGGCAGGCGGAGGTGGTGTCAATTAACGTTATAGATCCAGCAGCAATTCCAAATTCAAGAGAGAATACAAACCGCAAAGTCGAATCGAACCTTCGGTTCGCAGTCGAAAAAGGAAGAAAATTTTCTTATCCCTTCTTTAACTTATTCGACTTTGCGGTTAAA
>JAISJS010000359.1 GCA_031261385.1 Treponema sp. | reverse complement strand
CTGACCAAACCCATTGATATAAGGAAACTCAATGAGGCGATGAACCGGTGGGTACGGGATAAGGATCTGGAAAAAACGATGCGGGAGACGGAAAATGCCCTCCCGCTGCCCGGCAGCGACAAAAACGGCATGACAGATTTCCTGCGTCAAAACATGATTAACGGCATTAATTTTGATAAAGCCCTTGAACGATTTGTAACCGGTGATACCTGGCTCGAATCGGTAAAGACCTATGCGGCCTGTACCCCCGACCTTTTGTTTAATTTACGGACAGTAAATGAGACAAGACTTGATGAATATCGTATTACCGTTCACGGCGTCAAGGGATCAAGTTATGCCATCGCCGCAGACGAAGTGGGACATCTGGCTGAGGACCTTGAGAATGCCGCGCGAAAAGGGGATCTTGATTTTATCAATTCTCATGGAGCTGCCTTTTTAGCAGCGGCGGAAGAACTGGTGAATGGCCTTACGTCTCTTCTGAAACAGGTGGAGGAAGTTTTTTCAAAACCGAAAAAACCGGCGCCGGACAAAGAGCTTCTGGACAGGATACTGGAAGCAGCCGGTTCCTATAACATGGGCGAGCTGGATAACGCCATGGAGGAACTGGAAAAATATCAGTATGAATCGCAGGGAGATATTGTTCCCTGGCTTAAAGAGCAGATAGAAATGTCTGAATTTGAACAGATTCAGGAACGGCTGTTACAGCAGCAATAGGAGGAAATTATTATGGAAAAAGCGCGTCCCGTTATCATGCTGGTTGATGACAATCCGGCAAACCTTACCCTGGGAAAAACCATGCTCAAAGATGCGTATGATGTTTTCTCAATTCCCTCGGCAGAAAAACTTTTTAGTATTCTGAAAAAAGTTACCCCAAATGTTATCCTTCTGGATATCGAAATGCCGGAAATGAACGGCTATGAAGCAATTAAAAAACTGAAAGCCGATCCCGATACTGCCGATATTCCGGTTATTTTTCTGACATCCCGCAATGATCCCGGAAGCGAACTTGAGGGGTTAAGCCTTGGCGCAGTCGATTACATTTCAAAGCCCTTCTCTCCCCCGCTTCTTATAAAGCGCATAGAGAATCACCTGCTTCTGGAAGCGCAAAAAGATGCGCTCAAGGATTACAATGATAACCTGCAGCTCATGGTGGAAAAAAGAACAAACCAGGTAATGGAACTGCAATATTCGGTGCTTAGTACGGTAGCGGAGCTCGTAGAATTCCGGGACGATATAACCGGCGGACACATTGAACGCACCCAGAAATACCTTAAGCTTTTGGTAGATAAGCTTTTGGAAGAAAATATTTACCGGGAAGAGATTTCTTCCTGGAATATGGCCCTGCTTCTGCCGTCGGCACAGCTGCATGATGTCGGAAAAATCGGCATCAGCGACAGCATTCTGAACAAGCCCGGCAAATTAACCTTTGAAGAGTTTGAGATCATGAAGAAGCATACTACCTTTGGCGAAAACGCCATCAACGAGATTATGAAAACCACGACAGAACATGATTTCCTGAACCACGCAAAAATCTTTGCCGGTACCCACCATGAAAAATGGGACGGCTCCGGGTACCCGAATGGTTTAATGGGATATGACATCCCCCTGGAAGGACGGCTCATGGCAATCGCCGATGTCTATGATGCGCTCATTGCCGAACGTCCCTACAAAAAACCCATGAGTACCTATGAAGCGGAAAAAATCATGTTCGACGGCAGGGGCGCCCATTTTGATCCGGCTTTAATAGACGTTTTCCAGGCTCAGTCCGGAAAATTTGCCTATATTGCGGAATATACCAATAAAGAACAAAAGACCAATCAACGTGTTTTGGCGTAAAAAAAGCGGGATTAGGGCGTTTAAGGAGAATTTGTGTACTGCATGAGGGGTAATGAGAATAGTTTTAGTAACATGATTTTGTAATTCTTTATATTATAAAGAGTTATAACACAAAAAATTGCCACCTCGGAGAATTGAACTCCAGACACGCAGATTTTCAGTCTGCTGCTCTACCAACTGAGCTCAGGGGGCAAACACCCTTCGGTTTTTCGATTGGAGTTTTACAAGCCGCCTATCGGCGGCATAACACTCCGGACTTTTATTATTGACCTTTTTTGGTGAAAAATGTCAAGTATCCTATTTACCTTCTAGTAATTCCAAATGAGGAAAAAATCGGAAGAAATTTAACCGCAAAGTCGAATAAGTTAAAGAAGGAATAAGAAAATTTCCTTCCTTTTTCGACTTTGCGGTTTGTATTCTCTCTTGAATTTGGAATTGTTTTTACCTTCTTCCCGGCGGTCGTACAGCGCTGCTAAGTCTCCTCAATAATTATCACCGTGATATTCGTTCCGCCCCAGTTCTGGTCAGCATAGGCCGCTTCGTAGGCTTCTTTTTTTCCGGCAGGAACCGGCAGGGTAATGGTCCTGTTTTCAAGGCCGTTAAAGGGCAGGTCCCCAAAGACGGGCGGGTTCTCCCCCAGCGTTATTGCGGTAAGCGCCTCGCAGCCGCTGAACGCATAGCTGCCAATCGTCGTGAGGCCCGGGGCATTTACCCTGCAGAGCCGGGTAAATCGGGCGAAAGCGCCTTTCGCCGCAGAGGCGCCGTCTGTCAGGGTGGTCACCGATTCGGACAGGGTAATGGCAACAAAACGATCACGAATTACCTTCTGCGCCGCAGCAGTTCCGCTCAACTCCGCACAGGCAACAGCAGTCCCCGGGCAGGCTGAAAGGTCCAGGCTGATGTCCCCTTCCGGCAGGGCCGCCGCAATACCGGCGTAGAGCTTGGCAAGACCTGCGGCGCTCAGGTTACGCCCGGCAATACGGATCTGCCATACCTCACCGAGCGCCGGATCCATACCGGGATATTTCCCTTCCATAGCGGCAGCTACCGCCGCCGTAATCTCCTCCTGACCGGCTGTTGCGCCGATCTGTATCACCGGGTCCGCCGTATCCGTTGGGCCCGCTAACACAACGGTAAACGGTATCAGCTTTGCGTAGGGAATACCCGGGCCGCCCGGCCCGCTTTCCCTGACGCCCCAAAAGGTGACGGAATGATTCCGGATATCAAAACTCGCAGCGTCAAGTGTAAAACTGCCGCCAGTAACGCCGGTTGCTTCGCCGTCTACGTACCAGACAACGTCTGAGTATCCTTCCGCAGTAAGGGTGAGCGCAGTGTTGGCCCCGGTTTTTGACAGGATGATACTGCCTGAATACCCTGTGACGGTAACTTCATGGGCAAGGTTCTCTCCGATGGTGATGCTGAGGGAGCCGGGCTCAGGGGACGGCGGCGGCGGATTGGTAACGTCATCATCGGTAAAAGTAAACGCCGCACCGGTGGTCAGGCCGGGGTAGATGTGTACCACCTCGGTTTTGCCCGCGCTCAGGGTATCCGCGCCGGCTTCCGGGGAGCCTTCGCCTCCCTTTGTAAGCCTGATGTTTAAAAGGTAATACCCCGCTGCAAGTTCGATGGTTCCGGTATTCATTCCGGCTGCCAAAGCTCTCGTCTCACCGGCGGCGGCCTCCCCGTCCGGTGCGTCGCCGCTCACCTGTGTGATGACGAGCGCGGCAGAGGCGAGGCCGCCGGGAACGGTAACCTCATAGTTGAAGATCCCTTCTCCGTCAGCGGGGACAAGGATGATGTTCTCCGCAAAGCTCCCTCCTGCCGTGATGGCAACCGTCACGCTGCCCAGAGCCGCCGCCGTTTCTTCGCCGGTTTTGAACGCCTTTGCGGTAATGGTCCAGGTTCCCGGCAGCAGGTCCACCGTTTCGGCGGTTCCGGGGCTGACCGTTACCACTGCATGGCTTTCTACCGGGTGGCTGAAGCTGACTTCATACCGGTTTAATTGTGATTGCGCCGGGTACAACGTCCTGGCCCCCGGTAGGGGGCTTACGGATTCAACCTCCGGCCTTGATTCACTCCCGCCGATGGTGATGGTTAAGCGGCCACACCCGCCGGCATTTGGATCAGCAGGGCCAACAGGACCTACGGGTCCTGAAGAGGCTGTGCAGCCTGCAAGCAGTACTCCTGCCAGCAGAGCCAGTACAAGGATTGCCGGTTTGCCGGTGATCTTTGCGGGTGACACGTACATGGTATCTTTCATAGGGTTCTCCTGCCGCTAATAAGCGGCTGGGAGTTTGCTGTGCAAACTCCCAGGCAGCTTCCCTCCGGGAAACTGCCCGCACCCTATATATGGCACCAACATGCGGTTTTGCTTTAGTCAAAGTGAAAAATATTTACGAATTTCCTGAAAATGAAAATTCCATCTTACTCCCTGCGCTATATATAGCGTACATCGGGCTAAAAAGGGCGCTATCTCCTACCCAGCAGCGAAAGTGCAAGATCAACTTCGGAAACACTGACGGCAAGGCGGGCGGCTATTTGGGCGGCGGAGAGGCCGGAAGCGGCAAGGCCTGCAACCTGTTCCCGGAAACTTACCTGTGCAGGCGGGTTTTCAGGGTTTGTTTTTTCCGGGGCGGCGGCAGAAAACAGTTCGGTTTGCGGGGCGGCGGGACCGGCGGCAGCCGGTATGGAGGCCGAGTTTTGACCGGCTGACGGGCCGTCCTCTGTTACCGTTTTATTTAAACCGGCGTTCCGGCCCAGGCGGGTATACAGGGCCTCGCTGTTTTTGCGGTTTTCAAATTCCCTGACGTACACGGCAAGGCGTTTGTCGGTTTCTTCAAGAAGTTTTCTGAGAGCAGTGATACGTTCTTCAACGAGCTGTGAATCCCGGTCGGTGGCGGCGTCAATCGCTGCGATAAGCCGGTTTACCTCGTCCCGGTAGCCGGAAAAAATGTCTTCCCGCCCGGTACGCCTGCGGATATAGACACGGAAAAAAATGAAAAAGAAACAGCACAGGATAAGGCTTGCCGCGGAAAAAATAATCGACAATGTCATGGGCTATCCTGAGATATCAATATTTTTACCCAGGGCCGGGTCCCGAAATACCACAAATTTTTTGAGAGCAGCAGGCTCGCCATCCTCCTCCCCTTCACCCTCCGCTTTCCCTTCCCCGTTATCTTCGCGCCTCTGTTTGGCGTCACGGTCATTGACCTTTTCCACGCCCTCACCTGAATCCTGTGTTTTATTGACCGATTGAATGTTTGCTTCGGTTTTCTTCTGCATCTGGACGCCCTGCATGGCCTGCTGAACCGCCAGTGCGTCTTTAAGGTCAGACTGGGTTTTTCCAACCTTGTCCACCTGGCTAAACAGGGCCTGCAGGTCAATCGGTTGTATAGCCATCGGGACCCTTCTTTACATCTTCATCGGGCTCTTCGTATTTGGTAACCCGGACAAGTCCGCCTTCAAGAATAAAGGTAACGGCGCGGTATTCAGTGCGGACATCATCTTTTGCATCCCGTATAAGAATCTTTACCCCCGGATATACCTTTGACGAAGCGGAAACCTTGCCGCGGGTTTTAAGGGTATTCAAAAATTCCTGAACTTTGAGTATGCCCTCATCGGCCTTTTTTATATCGATCATAAGAACCTGCCGCTTGTCCATCAGTTCATTCATATACGCTTCTTTATCTTCGGGAAGGGATTTCCGCTGTTTTTTGATATTGATAAGGGTCTGAAGGTTAAGCTGCACTTCTTCAAGTTCTTTTTCCGCCGCTTCTTTTGCCGCCTTTGCCCTGTCCAGTTCCATCTTGCTTTTTGGATCAAAGCCGACTTCACAGATGGTCTCGGTGCCGCTCGTGGGGCTGCCTAAAATTTTTGCGTTGATCTCCTCGGAGGCCCGCAGGCGTCCGCCGACTATGTGGGCGCGTTTCCCCTGGCAGATAATCCGTTTATACGCATCCACCTGCGAATTGATGATCCCGTCGGAGGCGACGACCATGTTCCCCGCCTCAACAATGGCGTTTTCAATAAACCGCGCCCAGATCGATCGCCCCGCCCGCACAAGGCCGGCATTTTTTCCGGTGATACCCTGGTGAACGATAACATCCCCTTCGGCGTCAAGTTCCGCTTTTTCAACAGTGCCGTTGACTTCGATATTTCCCGCAGCCTTGACGGAAAAACCGTCTTCTACGTTTCCATTGATAATCACGGTGCCCAAAAAGATAATATTGCCGGTTTTTAAATTCACATCACCCTGGACCGTGTACACCGGTTCCACATTGATCTTGCCCGCCACCACCACGACCTGCCCGTTAATGTCGGCAATGATTGTCGTTCCGTCGTCGCTTACGTGAACATTTTTCCCGGCGGGTAAACCGGTATCGCGTCCGTTTTTGGCGGGGATTACCTTGCCGGTAACGGTCCTTCCCACCATACCGCTTTCAGCGGGGATTTTTTTTGCAAGCGGCTGATTCTCCACGACATTCTGGATGATGTTGAGTTCCTTAAAGTCAACTTTGCCGTTGCTCCCTTCCCGGAGTTTTACCTTGTTTTGATCGGTTTCAAAATTGTACTGGATATAGGCGTCCCGCCCGTCAACAGGCCGTGATCCTTCGGCAGCGACAATCTGTTCGCGGTATGTCGGTTTATCGGCAAAGTCCCGTAAAAAATCTTCTTTAACGCCGTAAACGACCCGGTTGTTCCGTAAAAAACTGAAATAGGTTTCCAGCGACAGATCACAGCCGCCTGTTCCCGGAGGCAGTACCTGTATATAAGCCCGCATCTCCCCTTCGGCAATTTCCACGGTTACCACGCTGTCATTCACCGGCCGGTGTTCAAAATCCCCTACCTTGATGTATTCTCCTGCCGCTTCTTTGACAATTCTGCTGACAAGGTCCTCATCAACATCATGGACGCCGCGGCCGGTAAGGACTTCCATTGCGTGGACATCCATCGCCTTTCTTCCCTTGCCGGTGGGAGACGTCACCTTAAGGAATGCACCGTCGGCGCTCAGGTGGACATAGGCTTCCCCGTCGCGGTCTTCTATAACCGGCGCGGCGTCTTCCAAAATTCCATTGGCAAAAAGATCGTCGTCTTCGTTTTTTTCTTCGACGACCCGTTCGTAGGCCCGTATCTTCCAGTCTTTTTTCCCCGTGCCAAGAAAACCCGCCGAACCTTTTTCGGTGACTTCATACTCAAGGCGGCGGACCGGAACATCAAGCAGGGTAGCCGCTTCGGACACGGCAAGTTCAAGGCTGGCGCCGGTTGTTTCCACGGTCCGGATAGTTCTGTCCTGTTCCAACTGATCTTTTACAATATGCTGCAGCCGGACAAAATCGACCATGACCTACACGATACCTTTGCGTATGTTGGTTAGCTTGGATCTGAGATGGAGAATCGCCTTGGTATGAAGCTGGGACACCCGCGATTCGGTTACCTCCAGCACCTGGCCAATTTCCTTTAAGGTAAGATCCTCATAGTAATACAGGACCAAAATCTTTTTTTCTTTATCGGGAAGTTCATTTATTGATTCAACAATGACCCTGCGTATTTCGTCTTTTTCCACCATGACATCGGGGTTAAGGCTTGACGGAGATTCAATGCTGTCCCCGATGGAAACTTTGTCGTTTTCATCACCGGAAAACCACACATCACTTAAAGAAAGAATCGAAGTGCCGGAAATTTTCATGATGGTCTTTATGTATTCCGACTCATCCATCCCCATGGAGCTGGCAATTTCCTGATCGGTGGCAACGCGGCCCAGCTGGGCTTCAAGAGATCCGATGGCATCTTCAACTTCACGGGTTTTCTGCCTGACCGAACGGGGCACCCAGTCTATCGAACGGAGCTCATCAAAAATAGCCCCCCGGATACGGGTAACCGCGTAGGTTTTGAATTTTACGTTTTTATCGGGATCAAATTTATCAATGGCGTCAAGAAGGCCAAAAACTCCAAATCCCACAAGATCATCAAATTCAACATTGTGGGGCATGCCCACAGCAACCTTGCCGGCGACATATTTTACCAGGGGGGCGTATTGTTTGACAAAATGCTCACGGATCTTGAGGTCATGAGTTTTTCGGTACTTCCGCCAGAGTTCCTCTTCTGTCTTTTGCTCTATGGAATAATCCACCGGATTATTGCCAAGGACCTTCTCCATGGTTTTTCCCTTCTATTCTTTTGCTAATATGGTCCGTATTCCCGCAGCCAGTGACTTGGCGTCAAAATCTCCATCCATTTTCTGGGCCTTGTTCCCGCTGGGCCGCCGTTCCGGTTCAGGGCGTACCGTGGGCTCAAAATCGTCTTCCTCCGCAGGGGAGGAAAAAACACCCGCTACAGAATCCAGATCCGGCAAGCCCCCGGTCAAATCGGGACCCGATGCGCCGCTTCCGCCTGAAACGCCCAAGTCACCGTTCGGCAATGTTTCCATACGGGGAACGGTACTACCGGAATCAGTATACCTGTTTTCTCTGGTCTGGTCCATACCCAGACTGTTTTCCACAAGGTTTCGGCCTTCCAAAAGGTCGGAAATATCCCCCACTTCGCCGTCCCCGGAGGAATTTTGGTACATTGCAGGCATTGCCGACCCGTTTCCGTCATCAACGGAGATATTTACCCGTGAACCGGGTTTTGGGGGGGAATCCGCCATTTCATCATTTTTTTCGGCGGTTTCGCCGGTTTGGGGAAAGAGCAGTTCGGGAACAAAATTATTGATTAAAAACCAGACAACAGCGGCAAATGCAAAAAATATTGCGCCGAAAACAGCGGCCCGTATCAGGACAAAGGGGAAACCGGCGCCGGAAAGAAGCCCCACGAGCAGGGAAAGAACAAACCCAACGCCGCCTGCAATTCCGCTCCATTTTAGATTGATCACCGTTCCCCCCTTTCCGGCCTAGGTTCGGCCAAAAAACTTCTGCACCATGGAAGAAAAGCCCCCCGATTCCCGGAACCCGCTCCGTTCCATCCGCGCCACAATATGCTGGACGCAGAGGCTTGCCTTGCATTTCGGGTCGATTACCATAAAGGGCTTTTGCTTCAGCACCGCCTGGGAAACCACTTTGTCATCATATATAAAGCCCAGGTAATCAACTTTGAGGTTCAGGAACTGGCCGGCGATATTGATCATACGGTCGGCAACCTTTTTTGCCTCGGCGGCCCCCCTGGCGCGGTTCACCACAAGTTTGAGCCCCATCGTGGAATTTTCATATTCCGTAGCGATGATCTTTATTATCCCGTAAGCGTCGGTAATCGCCGTCGGCTCCGGGGTAGTGATGATCACCGCATCATCGGCGGCGGCGATAAAATCCAGCACATTGCTCGAAACGCCTGCGCTGGTATCTATAATAATTATATCCGCATTGGACAGGGTATCAAGCTCGTTGATAAAATTCTGCCGTTCATCCTCCTGCATATTGGCAATCTGGGAAAAGCCCGAAGCGCCGGCAACAATCGAAATACCGTAATCGGTTTCCACAAGGATCTCTTTTATCGTTTTCTGTTTTTTGATTACATGGTACAGGTTGTATTTGGGAATCATGTTGAGCATGACGTTGACGTTGGCAAGGCCCAGGTCGGCGTCCATAACCACGACTTTTTTCCCGAGACGGGCATACGCCAGGGCCATGTTCACCGAAAGATTGGTTTTGCCGACGCCGCCTTTTCCCGAGGTAACCGTGATGATCCGGGCCTTCCCGTTTTTGCGGGCAGTATTTTCTTCCTGCCGCCTGATCGGCTTATCGGCTTCGCCTGTATCGCCGTCCTTTTTCTGCCGTACTATTTCACGCAGTTTCTCCGCCTGATCTTCCATCCCTAACTCCATTGAATTTGCCTGAGTGTATCTACGGGAAAACGTTTTTCGATTTTTTCCCTGTCAACCCTGAAATCTTCCAGGTTGACAAGAAAACGCACCACGCTTGCCTGCTGTATATCATTGGGAACTTTCTGCCCGTCGGTAATATACGAAATTTTCTTTCCCTTTTCCGAAAGGGCGCTTATCACATTTCCCACCCGTATCGTTTCGTCAAGCTTGGTCAAAACCACCGATTGATAGTCAAACGGCTCAAACTGCATGAGTATTTCCCTGAGGTCGCTTGACTTGGTGGTCGCCGAAACGGCAAGGTGCACCTCCGCCCGTGTTCCGCAGGCGTCGAGCAGTTCCTTCATCTCCCCAAGCTTGCCTGAATCCCGCGGACTCTTGCCGATGGTGTCCACAAGAATCAGGTCGGCCTCACTTGAGAGGGCGATTTCTTTTTTTAAATCACGGTAGTTGTCCACGTAGGCAACGGGGAACCCCATAATATTTCCGTACGCCTCAATCTGCGCCTTTGCGCCGATACGAAACGCGTCAATCGTAATAAGCCGCACCGATTTTAGCGGCTTGCCTGAATTTGCAAGGCCGAATATTGCCGCAAGTTTTGCAATTGTCGTGGTCTTCCCCACCCCGGTAGGGCCGACAAGCACCAGAATACGGGGCCGCCTTTGAAATTGATCTTCTTCATGGATAAGAATGCTCTCCCCTATCCATTCGAGCGCCTTGTCCTGCAGTTCATCAAAATTGTCCAGGGTTTCCAGCGTCAGTTCCCTGCGGGCCCTGTCAAGAATACCCTGTATATAGGCAGGAGAAAAATCGTTACGTGCAAGCATCTCTTCAATTTTGACGAGGTTTGCGTGTTCCTCCCTGCGGGCCGCAGTATTGGCGGAAGATATTTCTTCTTTAAGGTCCCGCAGTTCTTTAAGGATCGTCTGCTGGGTAGGGTCCTTCCCCGCTGCAGCAATTACCTTTTCTTTTTCTTTTTCAAAATCCAGGGGAGCATTGCCCCCAGACGCCCTCCCCCCCTGGCTTGCAAAACTGCGGCTGTTTATCGGGGGAATGTAAAACGTCACCTCCACCGCTTCCCGGGCAAAAAGGCCGAGGAACCCTCCGGTGCGGACAGCCCGCTGGCTTACCGGAACTATCCGCTCACCGTACTTTGCGTATATCCTGCTCATGCAGTCGTTGTAGCTGACCCCTTGTTCGACAAAACACTCCATGCCTTACTCCAGCCTGATAACGCCGACTGACTCTACGGTAAAATCCGAAACAATTTCGGGAACCGAAAGCACCACAAGGTCGGGAATCTCCCGCTCGGTGGAATTCTTTACCAGGTACCGGGCCGCCTCTGAACAGAGAATCACCGGCATCCAGCCTTTTTCTTTTACCAGCGTAACCGATTTTGACAGGGCCCTGATCCAGCTGCCGTGAGTCGGCGGGTCCAAAGCGGAAACCACCCCGGAGGTAGTCTCGTACCTGCTGTTGATAATTTTTTCTTCAAGACTCTGATCGATGGTCAGCACATGGAGATGCCGGTCATCATCGGCATACTGACTGCAAAGCTGGCTCCCCAAAGCCTGCCGGGCTTTTTCGGTAAGGAGCCGCACATTCCGGGAAGTGGGGGCAAAGTCGGCGGCGGCCTCGAGAATGGAAACCATGTTCCGAATCGAAACCCGTTCCCTGAGCAGGGACTGGAGTACCTTTTGAATTTCCCCGATGCTGAGTCCCCGGCCTTCCTTGAGCACCTCGTCCACCACCGCAGGATATTCCTTGCGCAGCGTATCAAGTATTGCCTGCGTTTCCTGACGGCCCAGAATTTCCGAGGCATGACGCCGGATAATTTCGGTTAAGTGCGTGGCGATGATCGACGGGGGATCCACCACAGTGTACCCTGCCCGTTCCGCTTCATCCCGCTTGTCTTCGCTTACCCAAAGGCTCGGAAGCCCGAAGGCAGGGTCCACGGTCTTTTCGCCGGCAATTTCTTCGGTGACAGTTCCCGGATTGATGCACAGGAAATAGCCCATGCGTATTTTTCCCCTGCCTACATCGACGCCTTTTATCTTGAAACAATATTCGGAGGGCTCAAGGATCATATTGTCGATGATGCGTATTTTTGGGATCACCAGCCCCAGATCCAAGGCGGACTGGCGGCGTACCCCCTGCACCCGTTCCAGAAGTTCAGCGCCCTTTTCCTTGTCCACCAGCGGGATAAGGCCGTAGCCCAATTCCAGGGACAGCGGATCGAGGGGCACCACCGGGGACATCTCCGCCGCTTCTTCATGGGTCTTCCCTGCGCCTTTTGACTTGACCATCAGTTCGTTAAAACTTGCCGCTTTCCGCTGTTTACGGCCTATCTGGAACGCATAAAACCCAATAACTGCCGCCATAATCACCAGCAGCACATGGGGGAAACCGGGAAGGAGTGCAAAGCCCACAAGCACCGCCGCCCCAATCCAGTAAATCCGGGCATCCCGTGAAAACTGACTTGAAAGTTTTTCGCCGAGCATACCCGGGGAGGCGGCCCGCGTTACCACGATACCCATGGCAGTAGAAATTAAAAGTGCGGGGAACTGGCTCAATAAGCCGTCCCCAATGGAGAAACTGATATAATTTGCAATCGCGTCGGTAAACGACTCGCCGTGAAGCGCAACCCCGATGATAATACCGCCGATAATATTTATCACCGTGATAAAAATTCCCACCTTAACATTTCCGGAGATA
>JAISJS010000340.1 GCA_031261385.1 Treponema sp. | reverse complement strand
GATAAAATTTCAAACATAAAATTTAACCTTCTTCCGGTTTTAGGGCAAAAAATCTCCCTCGTTAGTTAAAATTTCTCACTAAATTTTTCTTTTGGACATTAATTTTTAGGGTGTGTCCATCGCCGCCCCGGAATAGGATGTGTCTATCATAAAGATTAAGGAGATTCGGGGATGAAGAAAATCAACATCGGCATTATCGGCTGTGGCGGCATTGCAAACCAAAAGCACCTGCCTTCGATCAAAAAATTCGCCGACCGGGCAGAGATAGTCGCTTTTTGCGACATTATCGGGGAACGGGCGGAAAAGGCCGCCAGGGAATACGGCGCGAAAGGCGCCGCAGTATACACCGATTACAGGGAAATGCTGGATGACAAAAAAATCCGGATCGATGCCGTCCATGTATGTACGCCCAATGTTTCCCATAGCCCCATCACGGTTGCGGCGTTTGAGCAGGGGAAGCATGTCATGTGCGAAAAACCCATGGCCCATAATACCGAAGATGCCCGCAAGATGCTCGACGCCTGGAAAAAGTCCGGGAAGAAATTCACCATCGGCTATCAGAACCGTTTCCGGGACGATACCACAACCCTGCAAAAATCCTGTGCCTCGGGCAGCCTGGGTGAAATCTATTTTGCCAAAGCCCATGCTTTGCGGCGGCGGGCCGTACCCACCTGGGGGGTGTTCCCCAACAAGGCCCTCCAGGGCGGCGGCCCTCTTATTGATATAGGAACCCACGCGCTGGATCTTACCCTTTGGATGATGAATAACTACAAACCGGTGTCCGTAACCGGCCAGGTGTTTTATAAACTGGGACGTTCCCCCGAAGGCCCCGAAGGAAATGTTTTTGGCCCCTGGGACCCCAAAACCTTTGAAGTAGAAGATTCCGCCTTTGGCTTTGTAAAAATGGAAAACGGCGCGGTAATTTATCTGGAAGCGTCCTGGGCTTTGAATGTGCTTAAATCCATGGAAGCCTCCATGACCCTCTGCGGCACCAAAGCCGGGGCTGAAATTCACCACGGCGGAAGTTATCCCAAAGACGAATTAATCTACAACCTGGTGGAAAATAATCAGCTCATGGAAAAAACCCTTTCCCCCGGTATTTCGGTAGATTTCTTTTCCGGCGATACCGCAGCGGAAGCGATCCGGGAACAGGATCAGTGGCTGGACGCCCTGCTGAACGACAAGGAACCCCTGGTCAAGCCCGAACAGGCTTTTGCGGTAACTCAGATTCTTGACGCCATTTATCAGTCGGCACAGACGGGCAAAGAAATATTTTTATAACCCATTAAGGAGGAATGTCATGTATCCCAAACAATTTTTTAACCCCCAGGGGTTCAAAAACGTAACGGAGAGCGGTGCAATAAAAGGCTTTTCATTTGATATGAAAATCCAGTATTACCGGGGGATCACCCTTTCAATTATCAGGAACATTGAAGTTATTGTTGACGGCGTTCAGTACCCCAGGGAATCCATCCGTTTTACGGTAAATGGGGAAACCTTTACCCTGGAAGAAATGCGGACCGTCATCAGTAACCGCTGGCTCTTTGGGCAGTACGCCACCGTAACAACTCTGGTTGATGGAGGGCTGGTAAAGGGACCGCACCACATCAAATGTATTCAGACCATCGCCCCTTCGTATATGCCGATGATTTCGGTTTGTCCCGGCGAGTACGATTTTACCCTATAGGAAAGGAGAACAGACAATGAGCTACAAAATTGGAAGAAGCGTTTCATTGTACAGCTACCAGCAGGAATACTACGAAGGGAAAATGAACCTTGAAGATTGTATCCGCGAGGTAACAAAAACCGGAGCTACCGGAATTGAATTCCTGGCTGAACAGATGATGGATGATTTTCCCGTCCTTACGCCGGAATTCAAAGAAAACTGGTTCGGCTGGATGAAAAGATACGGCGCAGAACCGACCTGTTACGATGCCTTTTTGGAAAATCATATTTACGATAACCGGACACTTACCCTCCGGGAACAGATTGACCAGATGCGGCGGGATATCACCCTTGCCCACGAGATGGGTTTCAAAACCCTGCGTACCCTGGTGTCCACTCCCCTGAATGTAATTGAGGGGAGCCTCCCCATCGCCGAAGAAAACGACATCAAAATATGTCTGGAAGTTCACGCTCCTTTTTCCCTGAATTCAACCTGGGCAGATGGCTACCTGGAAATGATGCGGCGGACAAAAACAAAAAATTTCGGATTTATGCCCGATTGGGGAATTTTCTGCCGGAGGCTTCCCGAAGAACTCAGGAACAATGTCTTTCGCCACGGCGCCAGCAAAGAGGGGGTAAAAATAGTTGACGAATCGTATCTAAACCGGGTTGAAAAAGGCTTCGTCAAGATTAAGTACAATCTTGATCTGGGAAAAGCAAACATGGAGTACCGTGTAAACAACGGCATGAATGAATTGATGGGTACGTTAAAAAAGATCAATGCGCCCCAGGCGGATTTCGACTATGCCGGCAGATCCTTTGCCTTTTCCTGGAGCGATCCCCAGGACATAATCGACAACATTGACTATATCTACCACACCCATGCGAAATGCTACAGCCTGACCGCCGATTATGAAGAGCCGTCAATCCCCATTGGCGAGGTTGTCCAGGCGTATAAAAAAGCCGGTTACAACGGATTCCTCTCCACCGAATACGAAGGAGCGGGACTTTTGAACGATTCGCTGCCGGTGGACAGCGTTGAACAGGTACGCCGCCACCAGGAATCCATGCGGCGGGCCATCGAGTCATAAATTTTATTTTCAAGGAGAAAAATATGAAGGTTTTGGGAATTTCTTTTGGACGCAAAAACAAGAACAACGACATTATGGTAAAACATGCGCTGTTCGCCGCGAAAAAAGCCGGAGCCGAGGTACAGTTTATCAACACCCTCAGCATGAAGATTGGACACTGTATAGCCTGTGATTACCACGGCAAAGCCATTGCCAATGGCGATGTGTTTCCCAAGTGCCCCCTTAAGGATGATTATCAGATTCTTGAGGACGCGATATTGGACGCCGACGGGATCATCATCGGTGCGCCGGTGTATGCTGTAGGGCCGGTTGGTCAGATCAAAAATTTTATTGATCGCTTTGGCCCCTTCCATGATCGGGCATTGTTGATAGAGGAAAACAAAAAGCGAAAGGCCGCCGGCAAACCGGAACTTGATTCGCGGTTTTTTAAAGATCGCTATATCGGCTATATTTCCGTGGGCGGCGCCAGTACCCATAATTGGGTTTCGATGGGTCTGCCTACACTGGCCCTCTTTACGTTTTCCACCTGTATGAAAGCGGTTGGTCATATTGATGCGTATAAAATGGGCCCCACCGGACATCCGCTTCTGGATAAAAATCTTATGGATACCTGCTCGGAACTTGGCGCGGCAGTCGCCGCTTCCATCGGCAAGCCCTACGATCAGGTTACTACCTGGATCGGAAAACAAGGGGTGTGCCCGGTATGCCACAACTCCCTTATTGATCTTGACGGCGCCGGTAACGGCGCACGGGTGGAATGTCCTGTCTGCGGCATTTGGGGCGATGTGTCGATCAACGGCGGTAAACTGGAAGTAAAATTCTCCCAGGCTGAACAGGCCCGTGCCCGCAGCACCCTTGTGGGAGTATATGAGCATTACAATGAGATCCACGGGTTTATACAAACCGCTGGTCCCAAAGTGCAGGCCAATAAGGACTTCATCGAAAAAGAGATGGAGAAATATCTGCATTTTGACGAAACAATCGCCGCCATATAGGGGAAAAATATGGGCAGGATAAAGACCGCCATTGCCGGTTTTGGTTTCATGGGCCATACCCATGGGGAAACGGTAAAAAGTTTCCCCGAAATGGAATTAACCGCCGTCTGCGATACCGATACCGCACAGTTAAAGGACACGCCCGCAGGCGTTTCAGCCTTTACAACGCTGGACGAAATGCTTAAAAAAGCGGACTTCAATGTCGTTATTATTTCCACGCCGAACCCGAACCACGAGGAGGCCGTGATCAAATGCGCCAAGGCGGGAAAACACATTATATGTGAAAAACCCGCCGCCCTGACCGTAGAACAGTTTGATCGCATGGTCAATGTCTGCAAGGAAAATAATGTCATCTTTACCGTCCACCAGCAGCGCCGCTTTGACAAAGACTTTTGCATTATGAAAGAGGTCTATTCACAGCGGCTGCTTGGCGCTCCCTATATTATCAAATCGCAGCTCTACGGGGTAAACGGCAATATGCACGACTGGCATGTGTTCCCGGAAATGGGCGGCGGCATGTTGTACGACTGGGGTGTTCACCTTATTGATCAGATTTTGTACATGGTCGATTCAAAAATTGTTTCCCTGTACGCCGATGTCAGGAACATCATCAATGAAAAAGTTGATGATTATTTTAAAATACTGCTCAAATTTACCAACGGCGTACTGGCGGAAATCGAGCTGGGAACCTATTATTTGACCCCTAAAAGAGCCTGGTTTATCGGTGGGGACAAAGGATCGGCCTACATTGACGGCTTCGCCGGGGAAGGAAAAATTGTCCGTACCGCTCACCTGCTGGAAAATGTGCCCGGCAAAATCACAATGAGCGCCGCCGGGCCGACCAGAAGTTTCGGTCCCCCCGAACCCGGCCTTTTGCAATATGAAGATCTGCCCCAGGTAAAGGTAAATCACCGGAACTATTTTGAGAACTTTATAAAGGTCTTAAATGGTTCCGGGGAACTCCTCGTTAAGGCAGAACAGGTAAGGCGGGTTTTGCTTCTTATGGATGCGGTCAGGAAATCCGGTAAAACCGGAGAGGCCGTCAGGTTTGAATGACAACACCAAAACTATACGGAGGATTTGAATTATGAAAAATCTTGAAACCCAACTGGTAGTAACCGCTGCCGGGCCGGCGGGACTGGCGGCGGCTGTCCAGGCCGCCCAAGACGGATTAAATGTAATTGTTCTTGAAAAAGCGTCCGCCGTAGGCGGGTCCGCCAATATGGGAATGGGCCCCCTGGGTATCGGTACCAGGCATCAAAGGCAGCAGATGATCGATATCACCGTTGAGAAAGCCTTTAATATGTTTATGGAGTACACCCACTATAACGTTGATGCCCGC
>JAISJS010000330.1 GCA_031261385.1 Treponema sp. | reverse complement strand
TTATCTCCAAAGCGGGAATCGGGAAGATCGATTTTAACCAGAAGTACGTGGCAATCAAGATCCACTTTGGCGAGCCCGGGAACCTGGCTTTCCTGAGACCCAACTTTGCGAAGGTAGTGGCGGATCATATCAAGAGTCTCGGGGGCAAGCCCTTCCTTACAGACTGCAATACCCTCTATGTAGGACGGCGCAACAATGCCCTTGTTCACATGGACGCAGCCTTCGAAAACGGTTATTCCCCCCTCGCTACGGGAGTGCAGAATATCATTGCCGACGGCCTTAAAGGAACGGACGATGTTGATGTTCCGGTAAAAGGCGGCACTTACCTCAAAGTGGCACACATAGGCCGGGCCATCATGGACGCCGACATTGTGATCTCCCTGAATCACTTCAAGGGCCATGAAGGAACCGGCTTCGGCGGGGCAGTCAAAAATCTGGGTATGGGTTCAGGCAGCCGCGCAGGCAAGATGGCCATGCACAACGACGGCAAACCCCAGGTGGATCAGAAAGTGTGTACCGGCTGTAAGGCTTGTACCCGGTATTGCAACGAGAACGCCATTGAATTCGGCGAAGACAAGAAAGCCAAAATCAACCACAAAAAATGTGTCGGCTGCGGACGCTGCATCGGAGGCTGTAATTTCAACGCCATTTACAACGAAAACGGAAGCAGTAACGAAGCCCTCAATTGCAAAATGGCAGAATACGCCAAAGCCGTTCTTGACGGGCGCCCCAATTTCCACATCAATATTGTGAATCAGGTTTCCCCCTATTGCGACTGCCATGGCGAAAGCGATGCCCCGGTTGTTGCCGATATCGGTATTTTTGCCAGTTTCGATCCCATAGCTCTGGATAAGGCCTGCATCGACGCGGTCAACGCCGCCCCCGGTATCCAAACCAGCATCTTTGGCGATCGCGATCAGAAACATAAAGATTCCAAGGGTGATTCCGACCACTTTAAAGACATACACCCCACCACCGACTGGCGCAGCCAGATTGAGCATGCCGAGAAAATCGGCCTCGGTTCGGGAACCTATGAATTGATCACTGTGAAGTAGTCCCGTGAAGTAACTTGACATTTTTGTGAATTTCCTGTTATATGTATTATGACAAAATGATAAAAATTGTCATTTTGTCATAATACATATTGATGGGGACCTATTAATGAAAGAACGAAGACTTAAAAAATGGTGGCTTATCAGGCTGGCTCTGACCATTATCGGGAAAAAGGGCCTTAAGGAACTGGACAAGGTATCCATGGATGGCAGGAAAGCACAGACAGAAACCCTGCGGAGTATTCTGGAGTACGCCAAAGATACCGTATACGGGGTTGAACATCACTTTGGGGAGATTCTTAAGGCATCAACGCCGGAGGAGTTTTTCAGCCTATATCAAAAATACGTTCCTGTTAACGAGTATGAGGATCTGCGTCCTTATGTGGAGCGGCACAAAAGCGGCGGGAGCAATATCCTGTTCCCCGGCAAGCCCAAGCTGTATGCCACTACCAGCGGTACCACCAGGGAGCCCAAGTGGATACCCGTTACGGAGCGGTATTATCAGGAAGTATACAAAAAAATGAACGCCCTCTGGCTGGCTACCCTGGTGTTGGCCAAACCTAGGGCGTTTTACGGCCCCTTTGCATCCATTGTAGGCAAGGCCATTGAGGGAGCCGCACCGGACGGAACCGTATATGGTTCAATTTCCGGGATCATGCAGCGGGACATTCCCGGTTTTATGCAGGCCATTCATACTGCCCCGGCGGCGGTGTTCAAAATTGCCAATTATAAAGCCCGGTATTATGCGATTATGCGTATGGCCATTGAGCGGAATACCCACGGGATCATCACCGCCAATCCCAGCACCCTGGTGGAAATGCAGAAGAACGCCAATGAATTCTACGATGAATATGTAAACGATATCGAAAAAGGAACCTTGAGCCATATTTTTGACATTTCCGATGAAATCCGCGCTGAGTTGGAACCGCAGCTCAAGCCGAATCCCAAACGGGCGAAGGAATTGCGGGAACTAAAGGCAAAATACGGCGATGTTCTGCCAAAACATTACTGGCCGGATATGCAGGTGGTCAATGTCTGGTTCTGCGGCAATACCCGGATCTATTTTGACAAGATCAAAAATTCCTTTCCCAAGGATTGTGAGTTCAATGAATTCGGTTATTTTTCTTCCGAATGTCGGGCCGGGCTGGTGCTGAAAACCGGTATCCAGGATACGGTATGCTTTGGACATAAAATATATTTTGAGTTCATCCACGAATCTGAACTGGAAAAGGAAACCCCCGTCATTACCCAGATGTTCGATGTAAAACCGGGCCAGCGCTACTGTATGCTGGTTACCACTTCCTCAGGGCTCTACCGGTATAATATGAACGATCTCCTGGAAATTACCGGGTATCATAATCAATTCCCCACTTTGAAATTCGTCCAGAAGATAAACGGGACCGTGAGCCTGACCGGAGAAAAACTTCACGAACGGCAGTTTATTGAAGCCGTGCAGGCGGTAGAACAGGTAACCCGCCGCAAGGTTGCCTTCTTTGTAGGATTCGCGGATGTGAACAATTCCAATTACCGGTTTTATTATGAATTTGCAGATCAGAGTATCACCACTGCGGAAGCTGAGGAATTTACCAAACTGGTCGATGCCGAATTACAGCAATACAATGTGGAATATAAGGAGAAACGGGCTTCCGACCGGGTCAAGGCGCCTGAAACCTATCTTCTGGGCAGCGAATCCTTTGAGCAGTTCAAGTCCAAATGTATCGACCAGGGATTCCGGGACGGCCAATTCAAGCTAAATCTTCTTATGCAGGATGAAAAACGCCACGATATGTTTAAAGAATTGATTAAACAGGCAAGTTAAGAAAAACAAACGCTGCAGCCAAAGAAAGCAGTTCCCCTGTTTCAATGGCTGCCCCCAATGTGTCGCCTGTGTATCCTCCGATGCCGCGTTTATAAAGCCTGGCATAGAAAACTGCGGTTAATGGCGCAATAATGACAAGAGAAACCGCAGGGATCACTAAGTGCACTAACGAGCCGTTCCACAGGCGGGCAGTAATAAGTCCCCAAAGTATACACGATGTGATAATGCCAAAAATACAGCGGTATACTTTGGAGTCTTTGGCAAGGACGCCCAAGCCTTTGGAATTGGCAGCCGGAACTATACAGGGAATTAAAGCTGCGCTGAATCGTCCGATAAGAGGATAAAGGAAAATAACCCCGGCGCTGTTTTGAATAAACTTAAAAAGAGGAATAAGCAGCGCCGCCTTTAATGCCAATACGGCAAAACCTGCAAAAAACCCATAAACCCCTATGCGGGAATCTTTTAATATCTCCTGGCGTTTTTCTTTGTTTACAGAGCCGAGAAATGCGTCGGCAGTATCCATGAGGCCGTCAAGATGAAACAAATTAAAACAGAGATATTGGATAATCATGATAATGATCACCGCCAATACTATATGTTCTCCGATAAAATTCACCGAAATTATGTATAGACCTGATAAAATTAATCCCAATAAAGCCGGAAAGATCCCGATAATTGGTAAATAAAAATCCATCCGGGAAGGATCAAAATTGAATTTGATCTTCACCGGGATGCGGGAAACAATGGAAAAAGCGGATAAAAAACGGTCGAAGATCAATATTTTTCCTCTTTTTTTTCACTATCCGTGATATGGGCTTCTGAAAAAGAAGCCATATTCCGTGCAGCCAGTACACCCAGTTCTATGATATGACCGCCGATTACTGCTCCTGTGCCCTCGCCAAGACGCATGTCAAGATTTACAATAGGTTCAAGTCCCATACGTTCAAGTACCGGCTTATGGCCTGCAACTTTT
>JAISJS010000308.1 GCA_031261385.1 Treponema sp. | reverse complement strand
AATTACCGGTAATGGTTCCGCCGCTCATGCTAATGTCCCCGCCCCAGGCATTGATTCCGCCGCCGAAAGACTGGGATATGTTATCCCGTATGGTTCCCCCGTTGATGGAGATAGTGCCGACATTAATGGCTATAGCGCCTCCGGGGAGTGAAGTGCCGGTGTTCCTGTTGTTCTGCAAGAACGCACCGGCGTCTATGTTCAGTATTCCGCCGCTTACATTAATCAGGGGGGCTTGGGCGGTCACATTGGCCATGTTCCCGTCGATAATAAGCGGCCCGCTGGCTGCGGAGCCCAGGGTAAGAGATACATTATAGCTGGATACGACAAAAAGGCTGCCGGTAAAGCCGGTCTTCCGCGTTATGGTAGTTCCCCCGGGGCTGCTTACGAGCCGGATATATTTGGCAATCGTATACCCCGTCGTTTCAGATCCCTCAGGCAGGGTAATGTTGTGCAAAAGACTAATTTCATCAATGCTGCCTGCGGACCCCGCGGGCGCATCATCTATGGCGGCTTTCAGGGATGCATAGGTGGTTGATCCCCGCATTGCGACAGCGCTTCCGGCTGCCGTAAACACCACATCCACCGTTATATCGGCGGCGGGCATGGTAATCGTTTGTGTTCCCGCAGCAAGGGGGTGGGTGGAAGGGGAACTGCCAATGGTGTACGTATAGCTGGCGCTTGTCAGGGAATACCCGCTGTCCGGGGTAATGGTTACTGTTAGTACCGCCCCCTCAGGCGCCGTTGTTACCTCGGTCCCCGCAATGGATGCCGTTACTGTCCCATTGGCAGGGCTGCCGGCGTTTATGGTGATGTTGTAAACGGTGGGTTCCGGGTCAGGCGGATCCGGCGGGTCCGGAAGATCTTCCCCCGGATTCCGGCCAATTTCGTCTTGTTCCTGAATAAATCTTTCAAGTGAAAGGTCAAAGTAGTCACAACTAACCAGAAGGCCGGTGAGAAGGCCGCAAAAAAGGCTGAGAATCAATACTGATATGCGGGGTATGCCCGCAACTCTTTTTTTAATAACACTCACCTCTTAAATATACTACCAATACAATAAATATAACAAAAAACGGGGGATTATTAAAGATATGCGCGCACAAACAAGCCCTTGATATTTCTACTATAATACAGCAATATAGTAAAACAAATTGTAAAATAATTATATTATTAAAATTGTAAGGCGGTTTCAGATGTCCAATGATAAGAAAATGGCGTTTTTTACTATTGTCGGGGTCAGCAGTGTGGCAACGGCGGTGGTTAACCTTGTGGTTCTTTTTGTTTTCCGTGCCGAAACGGCTTCCATCGCGGCAATGCTTATCCGCATCGGGCTGCCTGCCCTGGCGCATATACTGCTTATCAACCTGATTCTGGGCCGTAATGCCGCAGCCTTTGGCGCCGAACAGTTTACGGCCGGGGGGGAGGGTGACCAGGCGGACGGGTTTCGCAAGGCCCTTGAGAAAATAGGGGCCGTTCCCCTTAAAATGATCATCTTTATGACCCTGCTGGAGGCTGCTTTCCTTGCCGCTGTTTTTCTGCAGGGCGAAGCCGCGGGGATAGCCGCAGATACAAAAAGTTTTCTTTTTCCGACGGCCCTTTCGTTTGGTATGCTCGTGGCGACCTTTGTATACATACTGGTTGACGGCCTCGTTTCCAAAGCCCTGCAGGCCAACAATCTTACGAATTACCCCCGGGATCTGCGGGAAGGCCGACAGGCCATCAAGATCTTTATTATCCCCATGGCGGTAACTGTGATCTCCGTTGTCTATACTTTTTCCCTGACCCTCCTGATCATTGACTGGGTTGGAGATTCCATTTCCGATATGGCCTCAAAAGACTGGGCTTTTTTATGGGGTTTTCTCGGCGTCTTTTTTATTTTTGTTTTTATATTGACCATCGTTCTGAAAAATGCATCCACCCGGCTTTTCAGTTCCGTAATCGATCAGCTTGAAAATCTTTCCTCCGCCAAAAAGGACCTTACCAAACGGATAACGATTGGTTCTGTCGATGAGCTGGGGACTATTTCGGGGATGGTGAACAGTTTCTGCGACAACATGGGCAGCGGGATGAAGGAGATAAAAAACGGTCAGCATGCGCTTGAGTCATCGGGGGTAGAGCTGGAAAATAACTCTGCATCCATGGCGGCCTCGATACATCAGATTTCAGGCGGGGTAGAGCAGGTCCGCAGCAAAACCCTGGCCCAGATGGAGAGTGTGTCCAATTCTTCTGCGGCGGTCCAGGAGATTGCCAAAAATATTGAGTCCCTGGATAATTCCATTGCAAACCAGGCGTCAAGTGTAACAGAGGCTTCGGCGGCGGTGGAGGAGATGGTGGGGAATATCCGGTCCATCGGTTCCATGGTGGAAAAAATGCTCGGTCAGTTCAAGACCGTTAATACCGCCGCCACAGAAGGATCGGCAATTCAAAAGGAAAGCGGCGCCAAGGTTCAGGACATTGTAAATGAATCCAAGTCCCTCCAGGATGCGAACAAGATCATTTCAACCATTGCAGCCCAAACAAACCTGCTTGCCATGAACGCCGCCATCGAAGCGGCCCATGCGGGAGAGGCGGGCAGGGGCTTCTCCGTAGTGGCCGATGAAATCCGCAAACTGGCGGAAACATCATCACAGGAATCCCAGAAGATCAGCATTGAATTAAAACAGATCAGCCAAACCATCGACAGTATTGTTAAAAGCTCCAATGCATCTGAGCAGGCCTTTGCCGAAGTTTCCGGCCGGGTCGGCGACACGGAAAAACTCATTTACGAAGTAAACAACGCCATTACGGAACAGAAAGAAGGGGCAAACCAGATACTGGAGGCCCTGAAAGTCATGAACGATGTCACCACCGAAGTCAGCACCGGTTCCAAAGAAATGAACGAAGGAAACGCCACCATGCTTGCGGAAATGACCAAACTCCAATCCGATTCCCGTGAAATTTCCGACAGCATAGAAGAAATGTCAAAGGGCATTACGCAGATTAATTCAGGCGCCCAAAAAGTGTCCTCCCTGGCGGAAACCAATCAGATGACGGTTGAGAAGATGACCCTGGTGGTGGACAGTTTCGAGGTGTAAATGAAAATTTCAGGCCTTAACATTGTGCGGCGGGTCTGCCGCTTTGAACCCAAATATCAGAGCGAGGAACGTTCGACGGGTCCTCTGGATGTGTACAGCGAATTGGCGCTGCGGCCGGAGCGGAAAACTACCGCAGAAGCCGTATCTGCGCCGGGAACACAGGCGGGGTACTTTATCGAGGTTGCCACTGATGAAGGTATTACCGGACAATACGGCCTTATCGAAAGCAGGCCGGAACTGCTGACCATTGCCGAGGGGCTTGCAGGCCATCTTATTGGCCGGGACCCCCTGGATAACCGGATGCTCTGGGATATTTTGAGCCGCTTTGACCGCCACAGCCGCAGCGGGATCATGATGATGGCTATTTCTGCGGTGGATATTGCCCTTTGGGATCTTAAAGGAAAGATACTCGGGTTACCGGTGTATAAAATTCTCGGGGGCGGCCGCCCGCGGCTAAAGCCCTATATCAGCGCGCTGGGTTTTTCGGTGGAACCGGAAGCGGCAAAAAAACGAGCCCTGGAGATCAAGGCTATGGGCATAGGCGCCCAAAAGTGGTTTTTCCGTTATGGGCCCGGCGACGGAGCAGAGGGAATACGCCGGAATCTGGATATGGCCTTTGCCCTCAGGGAAGCCCTGGGGGATGATTACGAACTGATGTTCGACTGCTGGATGGGCTGGACGGTAAGTTATGCGCAAAAGATTTTTCCCGAACTTGAAAAAGTCCATCCCGTCTGGGTGGAAGAAGTTTTGCGTCCC
>JAISJS010000278.1 GCA_031261385.1 Treponema sp. | reverse complement strand
AACCGACACTTTTGTGTCCGGCGCCTGGTACCATTCATGGTTTTTCTGGGCGTCAAATGCCGCAGGCAGGCAGCGGTTCCAGGCAAGCAGCAGGCCGAATGTATGCTCGGTAATCTGTTGTCCGTGAATTCCGGAAGTGGTGGTCATTACAAAGGGCAGATCGGCATATTCGGGAAAAGTTTGCAGCCTGTCCGCACCGGCAGACCAAAGCTGGATCCATTTTAGATTAGGCATACGGGAATACAGGTCAAAGGGGACATCTCCCATGCATATTTCAACACGGTCCAGAACCTTTTCCATTTCGGCGCGGTCCCTCGTGATAAGCACTTCCCGGTTTTCCCCCGCTGCGTGAAGCTGTTCAGTCATGCCGGGAAGCGCCCTGTCAAAAAAAATAGAAACGAGAATAAGGCCTTTTTGATTTTTCATGCGTGCTCCCGGCAAAGTTCCAAAACTTTTTTGAACGCCGCATCGTAAGCCGCTTCATCGGGAAGATGTTCCAGCATCACCGGAAGATCGGGATCGCCGTATTGAACAGCACAGCGTAAAAACCCATCTGCATCAAAATTTCCCTGCCCAATGGGAACTTCACGGAACTGCACGACATACCCTTCATCAAACATTTTTATATCCTTAAGGTGACAGGAACAGACAATATTGCCGAGCTCACGGAAACAGCTTTCGATGAGGGATGAGGAGTCATAGTAACGCCGCGGGGAACACACGGCATTGGTGATATCAAGATGAACGCCGGCCTCTTTCCGATCGAGCGCTTTTAAAAAACGCCTGTACTCATCCGGCCCGTCAAGAAAATAATAAGGCATCATCTCCAGAGTCATCTTTGTCCGCTTTGGTTTTACCGCATCGATGACAGCCCGGTATACTTCCACCGAACGATCAAAAAAATCATTGCTGTATTCCCCTTCGGCGGCTCCGGCCCAGTGCTCGCTGTTATTAGAACCCAGCACGTTCACACAGCACCGCGCGCCCAAAGCATCTGCCAGTGCAAGCTGCTTTTCAGTATACTCCTGCGCCTGTTTTGCCCCGGCAGGATCAGGGTCCAGCGGATTACGCCAGACACCCACTTCTGCAATAACGAGGCCGTGTTTTTTATACGCCGCCTCTGCCGCCAGTATACCCGCCGGATCATCAAGGCTTACCCCTTTGGGACAATACGCCGCCCGGTATCCCTTTTTAACATGGGCCAACGCCTGTGCTTCAAAATCAACTTCCCCGGTAAAAACCGGCGCTCCCAAGCGCATATGATTGATCCTCCCCTGATTTTCCGGCTTTGTTTTTTTTAATTAGAGTTTGTCTATAATGTAGACACATTATAGACAAACTTCCTTGAAACACGCATTTGCGTATGCAAATGCAAGGTCTGTTCGCAAAGTAACCGACTTTGTGGACAGACACTAATTATCACTGTATTATACCCCAAGGAGCTGTTATGAGTAAATACCGGATTGATGATCATACCGTGCTGCGGTTTGCAGAGAAAAAAGACACCGCCCTTATTCTCGAATTTATCCGCTTGCTTGCAGAGTATGAACATTTACTGGATCAGGCGCAGGCAAGCGAAGCAGATCTGCATAAATTTATTTTTAAGGAGAAAAAAGCCGAAGTGATCATCTGCGAATACGATACAGTCCCCGCAGGCTTTGCCCTGTTCTTTCATAATTTTTCGACATTCCTCGGAAGGCCCGGCATTTACCTTGAAGACCTTTTTGTCAAACCGTATTTTCGCGGAAAGGGCCTCGGCAAACTCCTCCTCTCCTTTATTGCAAAAATTGCGGCGGACAGAAACTGCGGCCGCCTTGAATGGTCCTGCCTGAACTGGAACGAGCCTTCCATCGCCTTTTACAAAAGCCAGGGCGCCCGGCCGCTTTCCGAATGGACTACGTACCGGGTTACCGGGGAGGGACTGAAAGAGCTGGCGTTTAAGGAATAATTTGGTACAATATATTGACGATACAGTCTAAATATAGTACCTTATAAAGTAAGGCGGTATTTATGATAAATTTAGCGGAAGACATTAAACCGATTTCCTATATAAAGGCGCATACAGCAGATGTTTTTAAACAAGTTGCAGAAAAAAACAACCCGGTAGTTATTACTCAAAATGGAGAAGCAAGGGCTGTTTTAATGAATGTAAATTATTATCAAAATATTATGGATGCAATAAATTTGCTTAAAATTTTATCCATAGGAGAAAATGATATAAAAAAAGGCAGAGTATTTACTGAAGAAGAAATAGATAAAAATATTGAGAAAATATTAGGGTAAACCGGTGAAATACAAACTTGTTTGGTCAAAAGACGCCGGGGAAGAATTCTTTGAAATTGTATCATGGTATAAATACAATGTTGGTATAAATGCTGCAAGGAAAATTTATGTAAAAATAAATTCTCAAATTAAACGTCTAAAGGAAATACCGGGTATTGGAAAATCAGCGCAAGTATTAAAAGATATTGGCGTAAATGATTACCGGCAAATAGCCATAGAACATTGGCTTATATATTATAAAATAGAAAATCAAAATATAAACATTGTATCAATAATTGACGGGCGAAGAAATCTGGAAGAAGTATTATACAAAAAAATTATCGACGGGAAAATTAAATAAACAAGAGGTTTTTAAATGAGTTCTCTTCAAAACACTTTTTCTTCTCTCAAAAAAGCTCAAACACAGCTGGCCCTGGAAAACAGGCAGGCAAAAGACAAGGCTCTTGCGGCGGCAGCGGCGGCTATTGACGCGGACCGGAAAATAATTCTTGCCGCCAACGAAAAGGATGTAGAAAAAGCCCGCGCCGGCGGGATGAAAGAGAGTCTTGTGGACCGGCTGCTTCTTAACGATAAATGTATTGATGATATTATCGCCGGGATTGAAACGGTGATACGGCAGGAGGACCCCATTGGTAAAGTCCGCGCGGGGTGGACATTACCCAATGGGCTTTTTATTGAGCAGGTCACCGTGCCGCTGGGCACCGCGGCAATTATTTACGAATCGCGGCCCAATGTTACCGCCGATGCGGCAAGCCTTGCCTATAAAGCGGGCTGCGCAATTCTGCTTAGGGGAAGTTCATCGGCGCTGGAGTCAAACCGCGCCCTGGTCAAGGCAATCAAAGCAGGGTTAGCGGCGGGAGGCGGCATTGCCGGTGCGGTAGCGCTGGCGGATTCGGGGAATCGTGATGAGGTTGACGAGATCCTCACCGCCCGCGGTTTTATCGATGTGGTTCTTCCCCGCGGCGGAAAAGATCTGATTCGCAGAGTTGTAGAAAATGCCCGCGTCCCGGTGATAGAGACGGGGGAGGGGAACTGCCACATTTATGTTGAGCCAAGCGCGGATATAACGCAGGCGGTGGAAATTATTGCCAATGCAAAACTGCAGAAACCCGGCGCCTGCAACGCCGTGGAAACCATTTTGGTTCATAGGGACATCGTAAAAGATTTTATGCCGCTTTTGGCTGCGCGCCTTGCCGGTAAGGCTGAACTGCGCTGTGATCCCGTCACCAGGGCAGCAATCGAAGCGGCTCTCCGTACGCTTCCCGCAGGGCTTGTTTTAAAAGATGCGACTGAAGAAGATTGGGCGACGGAATATATTGATTATATTCTCGCGGTTAAAGCGGTCGCCTCCGTGGATGAGGCTATTGATCATATCAATCAATATGGGACAAAACATTCCGAGGCTATCCTTACCAACGACATGCAGGCCGCGGAGGAATTCCGCCGCAGGGTAGACGCCGCCTGCGTGTACGTTAATGCATCGATACGTTTTACCGACGGCGGTGAATTCGGTTTTGGCGCGGAACTCGGGATAAGTACACAAAAGTTTCACGCACGCGGCCCCATGGGAATGGAAGCGCTGACTACGATAAAGTATTTGATACGCGGGACCGGGCAGATACGACCGTAATGTATCGTTTTATTTTACGCTCTTTTCATTTTCATCATAATGGTAGATACTAAACGGAATCATCAATGTATTCAAATTGAGGAAAGCATGATACCTGATCTCATTGCAAATGCACGAAAGATAGTATTCAAATTCGGTTCCAATACCCTTGCTGATAAGGAAGGAAAGATCAATCATGATTTCCTCACCGAATTTGCCGATCAGGCCGCCGCCCTGATTAAAAGCGGAAAGCAGATCGCCGTCGTTTCATCGGGGGCCCAGGTAGCGGGGCTTTCCACAATGGGCACATGGGCGCGCAAGCGGGATATTCATTACCGGCAGGCCCTCTGTGCGGTGGGCCAGGTGGAACTTATGGGGGCCTGGCGGCGGGCATTTGAAAAATACAGCCTCCACATCGCCCAGATACTCCTTACCCAGGACGACTTTGGCGATCCGATACGGACCCTGAATATGCGGAACACCATTTTTACCCTGGTGGACGAGGGAATCATCCCGATCATCAACGAAAATGATACGGTCGCTGTGGAAGAAATTAAAATCGGCGACAACGATAACCTGGCGGCACAGTCGGCGATTCTCTGGAGCGCAGACCTCTTGATACTCTTTAGCGATATTGACGGCCTTTACAACAAGAACCCCAAGGAATTCCCCGATGCGGAACTGGTGGGCGAGGTCCGCGACATTGATGAGGTGCGAAAAAATATCAGCATAGGCAGCGCCAACAATTTCGGCACCGGCGGTATCACCACCAAACTTGAAGCCGCACAGCGGGCCGCGTTCTACGGCATCCCCACGATCCTTGCCCACGGCGGCAGGCCGCGATGCCTTGAAGCGCTTGTTTCGGGGAAGCAGCAGGGCACGGCATTCTTGGCAAACTGAATTTTTATTGTAGTATTTTATCTGAATAGCTGATATGCTTACCCCATGACAACTACTATTGCCTGTATAGGCAGCGGCAACATGGGGAGCGCCCTGATGAAGGGCGCCGCAGGAATCGTAGGCGGAGCGCACATCGGCTTTAGCGACTCGGATAAATCCAGGGCAAAACTGGCGGCGAAAGACCTTGAAGCCGGAGTGTTTCATTCTAATATCGAAGCGGTTGAAAAGGCCGATTATGTTTTCCTTGCGGTAAAGCCCCAGGTGCTGCCGGGGGTTCTTGCGGAAATTGCCCCGTCGCTCCGGGAGCGGCTTGCCTCGGGAAAGCCTGCCATTTTGGTTTCGATGGCGGCAGGCTGGTCTATCGGAAAAATTCAGGCGATTATCGGCGGCTCCGGCACCGATGTTCCTGCCTCTCATGCTCCGGTGGCCTCTGTTCCGGTTGTGCGTATTATGCCCAATACGCCGGCGCTTATTTCCATGGGGATGATTGCCCTTGCTGCCTCCCCGGAAGTTCCTGCGGACAAAATTATCGAACTGGAAAAAATCCTCAGGTCAGCCGGTATGGTGGATCGTATCGAAGAAAAATATATGGATGCGGTAACCGGCCTTTCCGGTTCCGGCCCTGCCTTTGTGTATCTTTTTATTGAGGCGCTTGCAGACGGCGGAGTTCTGGCAGGGCTTCCCCGTGACAAGGCGCTGCGCTATGCCGCCCAAACCGTGCTCGGGTCCGCCGCCATGGTCGGCGCGACAGGCAAACATCCCGGAGAACTCAAGGATATGGTCACCTCCCCTGCGGGTACCACCATCGCCGGAGTTGCCGCATTGGAAACAAAATCTTTCCGCGGTACAGTGATAAGCGCAGTGGAAGCGGCCTACAAACGATCGATTGAATTGGGATAATGAACAGGGGCAATAAAACAAGCGCTTACCGGATAACGAGACGCTGACCGTTTGCTTCCTGTTTTACCCGCAGGGTAATTCCCTGCAGGCTGCCGCTTTTTTTAAGGTTGATAAGATATTCCCCAAGCTTTTTGTCGCATACCGCTATGTGGGCCAATACCCAGTTTTTCAGAAAGTGAACAAATGCATTGGGAACAAAACTTCTTCCGCTTTTAAAATCGTCAACCTCGATAAGCACTTCTTTGACAAATTTTGTGTGCTCTTTTTTATGCGAAAGATAATCGGGGTAGTTAACCCGCTCCATCACTTTTTCTTCTGTAGAAAAATGATAGCCGATATAATCAACTGCGCCGCGAATGGTCTCCATGAAACTGGCCTTGGAAGATTCCCTGCCCGCTACACAGCTTGCAAAAAGCTGATTGGTAAGTCTGATAAGCTCCTTGTGCTGCTCATCAATCAGAGGAATCCCAATCGAATATGAGTTATGCCATACAACGATATTATCATCTGTCATGATTCAAATATAATTACTGTTTTTACATCCGTCAATAAAAACTTACAATTTTAGTAATAAATTACATTTTTTTTCGCACCGGCGTTACCGTTCGGATTAAATGAAAAGGAAAAATACTTCACTTGAAACATCCGGTGTCGTTATTTCGTCTGCCCGCCTGCGTCCTTTTTGCGGATCATATTCCGCTGAATTTTCCCGCTGATCGTTTTTGGCAGCTCATCAATAAACTCAACAATACGGGGATACTTATACGGCGCCGTCACCCGCTTCACGTGATTTTGCAGTTCCTTCTTAAGTTCCTCCGAAGGGCTGAACCCTTTTGCCAAAACAATCGTCGCCTTTACTACCTGCCCCCGCATGGTATCCGGCGCGGCGGTTACGGCGCACTCCAGCACCGAGGGATGTTCCATCAGGGCGCTCTCCACTTCAAACGGGCCGATACGATAACCGGAACATTTTATCACGTCGTCGTTTCTGCCGACAAACCAGTAGTAGCCTTCATCATCATGCCAGGCCATGTCGCCGGTCCGGTAGGTTCCGTCGTACCAGCAGGCGCGGGTGATTTCTTCATCCTTCCAGTACCCCCGGAAAAGCACCGGAATATTTTCCCCTTCTTTCCCCGAAAAAATATTATAGCCCGCTTTGGTAATGCTGATGTTGCCGACTATTCCGTCGTCACATGGTTTGCCGTCTTCGTCGAGGAGATTGAGGCCAAAAAGCGGCGCAGGTTTTCCCATGGAACCGGGCTTTACCGGAAGCCATTTGAATGTTGCCGCCATTACCGATGTTTCCGATTGTCCAAACCCCTCGCGAATTTCAAGGCCGGTTTTTTCTTTAATCTGATGAAACACTTCCGGGCTTAACGGCTCTCCCGCCACCGAAGTATGTTTGATAAAACTAAAGTCATAGCCGGAAAGATCTTCTTTAATCAGGTAACGGAAGATCGTCGCCGGCGCGCAGAACGTTGTGGGTTTAATCCGGTACAGTGCATCAAGCATTCCCTGCGGGGTAAATTTTTCCGTGTCATACGCGCCGATGGCAGCCCCGCAGATCCACTGCCCGTAGATTTTTCCCCAGGCAAACTTTGCCCAGCCTGAATCGGTCTGGGTAAGGTGAACTTTATCGTCTTCCACGCATTGCCAATATTTTGCCGTGACAATGTGTCCCAACGGCAGAGAATGATTATGCAGCACCATCTTTGGCATTCCCGTTGTCCCCGACGAAAAATAGATCAGCATGGTGTCGGCAGTTTTCAGCGCCGCCTCTCCTGCGGGCCGCGAAAAATCCGCCGGGGCTTTTTCAATTTCAGCGGTCATATCGATAAATTCCGCGGAAATATTTTTTGCGCCATCGGTGACCAGGGCAATTTGTTTACAGGTTGCAAATTTTGGCCGCGCCGTGTGGATATTTGCCAAAAGATCGGCGTCATCAACAGAGATCAACAGTTTGACTTCGGCGATGTTGCACCGGTATTCCAGATCCTTTGCGGTAAGCTGATACGTGCCGGGGATACAGACTGCGCCGATCTTCATAAGAGCCGTCATCATAATCCACACCTCGGGGCGTTGTTTTAAAATCAGCATGACCACGTCGCCCTTTTTGATGTTCAGGGCAAGCAGAGCATTGGCCGCCTTGTCGGAAAGGCGCTTCATCTCGGTAAAAGTAAAGGACTTCATCGCTCCTGAATCATTGGTCCAGAGCAAAGCAAGTTTATCCGGTTGTATGCGGGCCCACTCATCTACCACATCGTAGGCAAAATTAAAATCATCGGGCACAGTGCAGGAATAATTTTTGTAAAAATCCTCGTAGGAGTCAAAATCGATGCGGGGGCAGTACCGGGATAAAATTTCATTCATGGCGTCGTTCCTGTATAATGGTGATGAATTGCGCGGCGGCGTTTACCGCGCTCTGCGCATGGGGAAGCCCTGCGTCAAAATAAATTGAGTCGCCCTTTTCAAGTATGTATTCGCGGCCGCCGACGGTAACTTTTACGCTGCCTGCAACCACATAGTTAAACTCCTGGCCAAAATGGGTTACCGGATCGGCGGGAGTTTTTGCGGGATCCAAAAATACCATAAGCGGCTCCATGGTCCGCCCTTTAAAATTATAGGCAAGGCTTGAAAATTCATAGCCGGGAAACCGTTCAACCTGCACGCCCTTTCCTTTTCGGCAGACACTGGCATGATCCATCCGCGGGGCCTCTCCGGTGAGCAGAACTGTTGCGTCGGTTCCAAGCCGGTTTGCAATTTTGTACAGGGCGCTTATCGGAATATCAAGTTCCCCCGCCTCATACTGCGAATACGTTTCGTAGGGTATGTCGATATCCTTCGCCATATCCATGCCGCTTATTTCCAGTATTTCCCGAAGCTCTTTTATCCTTCCGGGTATCTGTGACAGCAAGCTGTCTTTCAACAAGTTGTCTTTCAGCAAGCTGTCTTTCAAGGTATCGTCCATTAGGTTACCTCCATCTACTCAAAAAATTCATCAAGACTCATTCCGGTACTTTTATCGTTTTTGTTGCGTATGTCCACCGGCAGGGAAACCCTTTCATCACCGTAATAATCACAGCGGCCTTCTGTTATCCGCAATCCGGCAATGTTATTTTTCTTTATCGCTGCAACATAGTCCGCAATAGTTTTCATTTTCTCGTTTAAGATTATCCCAAAAATGTTTCCGTTGTTAAGCTGGTCAACCGTGTGTATGTCCGAACCGGCGGTTGCAGGCAGCGCAAGTTTTTCGGCATAGCGCATTGCCAGCGCATCATAAGACTGTTCATGGTTGCCGGCGTTTGCCGCCTCCACGGCATTCACACAGCCTGAAGACAGGCGGACAACGGGAATGTAGAAATGCTGACGGAAAGGGTGGGCCTGTACCACACAGCCGCCGTATTGATTCACGATACGGTACTGTTCACCGCGGGACCAGGATTTTGATTCAGGGTGTTCCAGCAGCCACGCCCGGTCCAGGCCGTAGACCAGATAGTCGTCGCCGTCAAAGGTTTCTTCCCAGCC
>JAISJS010000246.1 GCA_031261385.1 Treponema sp. | reverse complement strand
ATAACCGACATTTGGTGGGTGATAAGCGCCACGGTAATCCCGAGTTTTTGATGGAGGTCCCTTATCAGCGTAAGAATCGACCGGGTAGTCTGCGGATCGAGGGAGCTTGTCGCCTCGTCGCAAAAAAGTACCTCGGGGTTTGACGCCAGCGCGCGGGCAATGGCGACCCGCTGTTTCTGGCCGCCGGACAACTCCCTAAGGTGGGCTTTTCGCTTGTCGGTGATATCAACCATTTTCAGAAGTTCATCAACCCGCGTGTGGATCTGGTTCCGGTGAACGCCGGCAATTTCCAACGGATAGGCGATATTGCCCGCAACGTTCCGCGATCCCAAAAGGTTGAAATTCTGGAATATCATGCCCATTTTTCGCCGCCGCAGCAGAAGCTCCTTGCCGGAAAGGGTGTCCACCCGCTCATCGCCGTAGTACACTTCCCCGCCGTCGGCCTTTTCCAAAAGGCTCGTAATCCGCAAAAGGGTCGATTTCCCGGCCCCGCTTTTTCCAATCACGCCAAAAATACAGCCGTCGGGTATCGTCAGGTCCACATTTTTAAGGGCCGCTACGTGCGCATACTGCTTTGATATTCCCGTGAGCTTAATCATACATCAACCATACTCCGAAATCAAAAAAAATAAAACGGTACCTGGGACCCTATTGACAATATTGCAGCTATAACATACTATTCCCATCGGAATAGCAAGATAAAAGCTTAAGGAGGCTTACGATGAAACGGATTGGTTTGGTTTTGGCGGCGCTGTTGCTAAGCGCTACAGTGTTTGCAGGGGGTGACAAGGACAATGCGCCCAAAGAGAAACTCGTAAAAGTCGGGGTGGTCGGGGAAAACAACGAGCAGTGGGCGCCCATTATTGAGCAGCTCAAAAAAGAGGGGATTCGCCTTGAACTGGTCAAGTTTTCCGAATACGTGCTGCCCAACCGGGCGCTGGAGGACGGGGAACTCGATCTAAACGCCTTTCAGCATTATGCGTACCTGAATAACGAAATCAACACGAAGGGGTATCACCTTTCTCCGATTGGGGAGACGCTGCTGGCGCCGCTTGGTTTGTATTCCAAAAAAGTTAAATCGGTTGCGGAAATCAAAGCCGACGATAAAATCGCCATTCCCAATGACCTTGTCAACGAAGGACGGGCGCTGCGGGTCATTGAAAAGGCAGGGCTCATCAAGATTCCTGAGGCGGCGGGGCCGACGCCTGCGCTGACCGACATTACCGATAATCCGCTGAAGCTCCAGTTTATCGAAGTTGAAGCGGCGCAGACTCCAAGGCTTCTGCCCGATGTTGCGGCCAGTGTCATCAACGGCGGACATGCGGTGGATGCGGGACTCAATCCGGAACGGGACAGTATCGCCCTTGAACGGCAGTCCGGCGGGAGCCAAAATCCTTACATCAATATTATCGCGGCCCGGGCCGCCGATAAAGACAATGCCGTTTACAAACGCATTGTGGAGCTCTATCATACTGATGCGGTTAAAACGATAATTCAAACCGCATACAAGGGCGCGTATATTACCGCATGGTAAAAATTGTTTAATCGGCAGGTTCAGGCAAAAGTGATTCGGCTTAACGGGGTATCAAAAACGTTCCACGGCATGAGCGATGTGCACGCGGTCAAAGAAGTTTCCCTTGAGGTAGGGGAGGGGGAAATTTTCGGCGTCATCGGCTATTCCGGGGCGGGAAAAAGCACGCTGGTGCGCTGTATCAATATGCTCGAAAAGCCCGATACGGGTGAAGTGTGGGTGAACGATAAAAACCTGATGGAGTTCTCTGGCCGGGAACTCCGCGCCGCCCGCGAAAACATCGGGATGATTTTTCAGCACTTTAACCTTTTCCGGTCCCGCACGGTTTGGGAAAACATCGCGTTCCCGCTTAAGTACCGGGGTTTGTTGAAAGAAGAAATTACGGAACGGGTGCGGGAACTTCTGGAACTCGTGGATCTGGGCGATAAAGAAGACTCCTACCCTTCCCAATTATCCGGCGGGCAGAAACAACGGGTCGGCATTGCCCGCGCCCTTGCTTCACGGCCGTCGATTCTGCTGTGTGATGAGGCGACGAGCGCCCTTGATCCGCAGACCACGCAATCTATCCTTGCATTGTTAAAAGATCTTAATAAAAAACTCGGTCTTACCATCGTGATCATCACCCATGAAATGACGGTGGTAAAAACGATCTGCGATCGCGCGGCGGTGATGGATAAGGGTGAGGTGGTGGAGTGCGGATCGGTATTCGATATTTTTTCAAATCCCCGTCATCAGATCACAAAAGATTTTACCGCGACCACGTCCAATCTGCATAAAATTTATGATCTTATAAAAGAAGATTCCCCTTTAGTACATTTAACGGAAAGTCAGATTCTTGCCCGCTTCAGTTATTCGGGAAAGAACACCGTGGAGGCCCTGATATCGACGGTCTCAATTCTTTTTAAGGTAAAGATAAATATCATTTTTGGCGATCTCGACATTATTCAGGAAACCCCCGTCGGCGGGCTTATCAATATTATTGACGGCGAGGCCAAAGCTGTCGAAAAGGCGATCAAATGGATAGGCGAAAAGGGAGTTCTGGTGGAGGTGTTGAAACATGGTTGAATTTTTAACAAAGGTCATGCCCCATGTGGTAACCAAAATACCTGAGCTTATAAAATGTTTTGTGCAGACCCTTGTCATGATGGGCGTCACCGGCGGCATAACGTTTTTGCTTGGTATTTTCTTTGCGATTGTCCTGACTGTTACGCGAAAGGGCGACATCCTTGAAAATATTCCGCTGTGGACAGCGCTGGATAAAATCATCAATCTGTTACGGTCAATTCCGTTTATCATTATGATTGCACTTTTAATACCGGTAACCCGCGCGATTGTCGGCACTGCCATCGGCGTAAAAGGTTCGATTGTTCCGCTGATTTTTGGCACTTTTCCCTTTTTTACCCGCCAGATGGAAAGCGCCCTTGCTGAAATTGACCGCGGTTCCATCGAAGCGGCGCAGTCCATCGGCACAAGCCCTGCGGGAATAATTTTTCGTGTGTACCTTAAAGAGAGTATTCCCGGCATAATCCGCGGCTCGACTATCACCTTTATAAGCCTTGTGGGTCTTACCGCGATGGCGGGCGCAGTCGGCGGCGGCGGCCTCGGCGATTTTGCGATACGCTACGGCTATCAACGGTATCAAACAGATGTTACTATTGTTACGGTTATCATTTTGATATTGATCGTTACGATTATTCAGGGTGTGGGCGCGTTTTTTTCGCGCAGGCTGACGCATTAGTTACTGAATAATTCAGGAGGAATAACCGCAGAGAGCGCAGAGAACCGCACGCAAAAGCGTGCACACAGAGAACACAGAGATATTGAAAAAACAGAAAAATTTGAAGTCCTTTTAGTATACTCTGTGTCCTCCGCGTAATTTCTCCGTGTCCTCTGCGGTTAATATTGTATTCACTTTGAATCTATCAGAACGTTAAAAGGGATAATAACATGATTCTGCAAAAAACACTGGAAGAATATTTTAAATGGTTTCACCGTCACCCCGAATTGGGAAACGAAGAAAAGGAAACCACCGCCCATATCAGGGATATCCTCACTGCGGCAGGTGTAGAAATTTTAGACACGAGTCTGAAAACCGGTTTGGTTGCTCAAATATCGGGAACAAAATCAGACTCGCAATCAAAATCGCAGAATGGGCAGCAAAAAACGCCGGTAGTTGCCCTGCGCTGTGATATTGACGCGCTGCCCATTGATGAGGCAAGCGGCGTTGCCTATGCTTCGGAAAATCCCCATTGTATGCACGCCTGCGGGCATGACTTTCACATAACGTCCATGCTGGGCGCGGCATTGCTGCTAACACAGGAAAAAGAAAATCTGACAGGTACCATTAAGTTATTATTTCAGCCTGCGGAGGAAGGCGGCGGCGGCGCGAAACAGGTATTGGATTCCGGTGTTCTGGATGATGTTGAAGAGATTTACGGCCTCCATGTTGCCGCAGACCTTGAAAAGAATGTTATCGCGGTTAGACCTGGCGCAACACACGCAGCCGTCGGATCGTTTAAAATTGTTATCCGGGGTAAAGGATCACACGCCGCCTATCCGCACCTGAGCAACGATCCTCTTGTTGCGTCTGCGGCGATAATCACGGCGGCGCAGACCATTGTGAGCCGCAATACCAGTCCCTTTGAACAGGCTGTGGTAAGCATCACCCATGTTGAAGGGGGCAGCGCCTGGAATGTGATCCCGTCTGAGGTTCTTATCGAGGGAACCTTCCGCGCCTTTAGCGAAGAAAAATTGAATTATCTTTCAGAGAGGCTTGCGCAAATCTGCGAGGGCATAGGGATTAGTTACGGTCTTCAAGTTGACTATGCCTGGAAGCGTTATACGATTGCCACGAACAACGATCCTGCTCTTGCCGAATTTGCCGCACAGACGGCGCGTGATCTTGGACTTACCGTGATTGAAGGCGAGCCGGGTATGGGCGGCGAGGATTTTGCTTTGTATCAGCAGAAGATCAAAGGCGTGTTCTGGAATATCGGCGTTGCAAGTCCAAATGGTTTGCATCATCCCGGTTTTGTTGCAAATCTTGAGCCGCTTTCTACTGCGGCAGGGCTGCTTGCAAGGTTGGGGAAAGGGGCGTTGGAGAGATTGGCAGATTAAATTGCTTTCCACTTTCCCAGGGTACGGTCTGCCGTATTAAAAACCGCACCGATTTTAACCAGCTTCTTTCCACCTGCTGTGTAGGGAATCAGGTATCCCTTGTCGTCTATCTGTCTGAGCGCCGCTTCCACCAGTGTGTCCAAATCACCTTCGGCAATTTTAAATTCAAATACATACACCGTGTCTTTAGCGCCAACCACCATATCTGCGCGGCCTTTGGCGCTTCTGACTTCCGCCCGGGTATATTGTCCCATAAGGGTAAAAACCAGATAAAAAATGTTCTGAAAATATTTTTCTGTTTCGTATTTTAAATCATAGGGGATGTTTGCGATAAAGGCTTTAAGGCGGTTCATGAAAGCGTCTATATTGCCATCGCGTAAATCCTTAAAAAAATTACCGATAAAAAAATCCTGGTCGTATGGCTTTTGCGGCGCATACAGGGGCAGGAGCTCATTCAGAAATCCGTATTCCACTTCCTCATTGGGAAAGCCAAGCGTATACCAGTTAAGCTCCGGATCATAACTTTTTATGGTAAGGTAGCCAGTTTGGTAAAGAAGGGGGGTAATATTGCTCCCGCCTGCGCGGTAATCATTTATAGACACGGCAGGTATGGAGATACCTTCACTAAGCTCTCGGAGATCAAAATCATTTTTTTTAAGCGTCTCAACCAAAAAAGTCGGCGTACCGGTCTGGAACCAGTAAAATTGCAGCTTACCATTTGCAAAGGTATTTAACACACTGAATGGGTTAAATATTCCTTCACTGTTTTCTGCAAAATGATACCCGTTATACCGTTTCTGCATTTCTTCAACGGTCTGCTCGTAGGTCATGTTAATCTTCTCTGACAGAAGTTCAAGCTCCGGTTTGAAGGCGCCGGTCAGTTCTGAGGCGGAAATGCCGCACACTCCCGCATAGGCGGTATCCATGCTGATGTCCCGCAGCTGGTTTAAATCACTAAAGATGCTTACCTGTGAAAATTTGGTGACACCCGTTAAGAATACAAATCGAAGCATTGCATCGGCGGCTTTTAAGACTCCGTAAAAAGACTTGAGGACTCCCCGTATTTCCGTTTGGAGTTTTTCATTGTCCATGGTCTGGATCAACGGCTTGTCATATTCATCAACCAGAACCACGACCTTTTTTCCGGTTTTTTCATAGGCACGGCTGATGAGACCCTTGAGGCGGGCGGCGGGGGAATCTTCCGATATATCCTTACCCCATCGTTCCTCTAAAGGCCGTAGATTGCTGCTTATTCCGGACATAAGACCCTTTATATCAACATCATACTGTTCAGCGTTAAAATCAAGATGGAAAACCGGGTAGCTAATCCAATCCTTTTCAAGATCGGCGATTGCAAGCTTCGGCTGTGTAACAGCCGTTCGCTGGTCACCGGTTGCCTCAAAAAGCGTTCGTTTTCCCTCAAAATAAGCTTTAAATGTGGACAGAAGCAGACTTTTCCCAAAACGGCGGGGACGGCCCAAAAAATAGGGATTATCTTCGGCCGCCAGTTTATACACATAGGCAGTTTTATCGACATAGACAAAATTTCTTGTTCTGAGCTTTTCAAAATCCTGAATGCCGATGGGTAGTTTACGTACCATGATAGTAATAATATAGCCCAAAAGAGGGTAAAAAACAACAACGTACCACGACAAACGCATGAACATGAAATTCAAAGAGAAGAAACCACGAACCACACGAAAACACGAACAAAAGTATAAAATTGTCCTTATTTTTTGTGTTGGTTCGTGTGGTTCGTGGTAAAATTCCTTTTCATGCGTCTGTCGTGAACGCGCAAAACCACATCTCATGAGGTTTCATTCGTAAAAATTCAGCAAAAAGATGTTGTTTTTTTTAATTTTTGTGATATATTATAATTCACAGGCGTATAATTATACGCTTTGTGATGTCTGCCTAAACCGGGAGTAACCATGGCTTTTCACGTAAGTCTATATAATACAACGAATTACCCCCCCCCATATTTAGTGTAGCAATACGCTTCATCGGCGCTATATATAGTATTAATCCCAATAATTTTATCTTCGCAAAAAAAGAACGGCTCTGCAAATATTGCGGGGTCTTTTTTTGTTTGTTTTATACCCAAATAGGAGTCAAAAAATGAAGAAAATTCAGTCGGTTTTTTTATGCGTACTTACTGCGGCGTCCCTGGCCTTTTTGGGTTGTGAAAATCCGTTTGAACCGGAAGCTTCCGGGGGCGATGACGCCGCTGTGGTGAGCGCCCTTGACCTTACCAGTTTGGTAACCGCTCCGGTCAAGAATACCGCTCCGCTTACTGCGGAGATAAACCATGACCAGTATACGGGAACCATTTTGTGGGAAAAGGAAAATGGAAATAAATGGGCCGCCTTTGAAGGTGATTTTGAGCCGGCAACGATGTACCGGGCAATTGTCACACTCAGTGCAAAAGAAGGCTTTACCTTTAAGGACCTTGCCGCGAACAGCTTTACCTATTCCGGTGCATTGACGGTGTCCAATAACGCCAATACCGGGAAGGTTACGATAAATTTTAAACCCACTGCCGCCGAAACCGCCAGTACCGTTATCAATGCCTTTGGCCTTGACGGATATATTACCGCTCCGGTTACCGGTGCAGTTCCTTCTGCCGCAGAAATTGACCGCACGCAATATACCGGTACCATCGTTTGGCAGAAAGACGGTGAGATATCCGGTGTCGAAACTTTTGAGGCGGCTGCGGTGTATAAAGCCGTTATCACCCTGAATGCAAAAACCGGTTTTACTTTTACCGGTGTCGATTCAAACAGCTTTACTTTTTCAGGCGCTGCGGTAACCAATGCTGCAGGAACAGGAACCGGCGCCCTGGTGACGGTCACCTTTCCTGCTACCGCCGCTATGGTGAATGCTCTTGGCCTTGCCGATATACTTGTTCTGCCATTAAAAGATGCAGTTCCGGTTGTTACAATAGATAGCGCCCAATATACCGGAGCCATTCTCTGGTCGCCTGCTGCTGATGTCTTTGCCGCTTCAACCGCATATACCGCAGTGATCACGCTGACTGCCAAACCCGGTTTTACCTTTACCGGTTTAACGGAGGATAATTTTACCTATCCCGGCGCGGCATCGGTAACTATAACGGCTAATACAGGCAGTGCCGCAACGGTAGCAATAATTTTCCCGGCTACCGGCGCCGCTATCGTAAGTGACTTTAATCTTTCGGGCCTTGTCACTGCCCCTGCTAAGGGCGCAGTGCCGTCTACTG
>JAISJS010000230.1 GCA_031261385.1 Treponema sp. | reverse complement strand
AAGCGGCCACCGCCGTTCAGCGGCTCATCGACGGGGACAAGGTAAAGGTGGTGCTCGGTTCATGGGGTTCATCGCTTTCCATGTCCGGCGGCGAAGTGGCCCGGGACGCGAAAATCCCGGTAATCGGCCTTTCCTTCACCAATCCGCTCGTAACTGCCGGAAATGATTTCTACTTCCGGGTATGCTTCATCGATCCCTTCCAGGGGGTTGTGATGTCCAATTATGCCTATAACGATCTTGGCGCAAAAACTGCGGTCATCGTGCAGGAAGTTTCCAACGATTACTCCGTCGGGCTTGCAAAGTTCTTTGTTGATGATTTCAAGACCCGCACCGGGAATCCCAATGCGATCCTCCACACGACCAACTACAACACCGGCGATCAGGATTTCAGTGCCCAGCTTACCACGATCCGGACTCTGCGGCCCGATGTCATTTTTGCGCCGGGGAACTATACCGAATCGGCATTGGTAATGAAGCAGGCGCGTGAACTTGGGATCACGACCCCGATTATCGGCGGCGATACCTGGGAGACTCCTGAGTTTATCGATGTAGGCGGAGCGCGGGTTGAAGGGGCGGTGTTCTCCACCTTCTTTGCCTCTGAAGTTGCCACTACCCCTGCGGCGGAAATTTTCCTTAAGGAATACCGGGCGCGCTATAACAAGGAACCTGCGGCGGTAACCGCCCTCGGTTATGACGGCTATCTCGTTGCCCTGGATGCGATTGCCCGCGCCGGTTCAACCGACCCGATAAAAATCCGTGACGCTATTGCCGTTACCAAGGGCTTTATCGGCGCCACCGGCACAACCAGTCTTGACGCCAACGGAGACGCGACCAAGAGCGCCTTTATCAAGGCAGTTGAAGGCGGCAAATTCGTCTACAAGACTATCGTTAATCCGTAAATGCGTTTTTCCGGGGCGGTGTGATGTCATTTGATTCATTTTTGCAATTCTTTACCAATGCACTGTCCCTGGGAAGTTTGTACGCGCTTATCGCCATTGGGTATACCATGGTCTATGGTATACTCAGGCTGATAAACTTTGCCCACGGCGATATCTTTATGCTCGGGGGCTACATCGCTTTTTATGCGATGATGGTTTTCTTTATGCCCTGGTGGGTTGCCTTTGTCGTCGCCTTTGGCCTGACAGGCATTTTCGGCGTCGGCCTTGAACGGGTTGCATACCGCCCGCTGCGCAGTTCGCCGAAAATTTCCATTATGATAAGCGCCATCGGCGCATCGTTTTTAATGGAGAACCTTGCCACGGTGATTTTCGGCGGACGGCCCAAGGGCTTTCCCGTGCCGGAGCTGTTCAACAAGGTTGTGCATATCGGTGTAGTCTCCGTGATGAATGTCAGTATCATCATACCGATACTTACCGCTATTCTGCTTGCCATTCTGCTGATCATCGTTCACAAAACAAAAACCGGTATGGCGATGCGCGCCGTTTCCACCGACCTTGCCGCAGCGCGGCTCATGGCCATTGACGTTAATAAAATTGTATCGTTTACCTTTGGGACCGGCTCCGTGCTTGCCGCCATCGGCGGGGTAATGTGGTCCCTCAAATATCCGCAGCTCAATCCCACCATGGGGATGATGCCCGGTCTTAAATGTTTTATCGCCGCCGTTATCGGCGGTATCGGGAATATTTCAGGCGCGGTTCTTGGCGGACTGCTTTTGGGTTTCATCGAGATTATGATCATCGCCTTCCTTCCCACCCTTACCGGGTACCGGGATGCCTTCGCCTTTGTTCTGCTCATCATTGTGCTGCTGGTTAAACCATCCGGCCTTTTGGGCAAGAACCAGATCGAGAAGGTGTAGCATGGGCGCTATCATTACACTTAACCGCAAAACAAAAAATATTTTTACCGCCGCCGCGATTGGCCTTCTTGTTGTTTTTGTTTTTATTGCTGATAATGTATTTTCTTCTTTTACCCTGCGAATTTTTAACCTCTGCGGAATCTACATCATTCTTGCGTTATCGATGAATTTGATAAACGGATTCACCGGACTTTTTTCCCTGGGTCATGCGGGCTTTATGGCCCTTGGCGCGTATGTCAGCGCCCTTCTTACGATGAGCCCCGCCCAAAAAGAAGTAAACTTCTTTTTGGCTCCGATTGTCTCCTGGCTTGCCAACATCCAGCTGCCTTTTATCCCGGCCTTAATTATCGCGGGTCTTGTTTCCGGTATCGCCGGCTTCCTTATCGGCGCTCCGGTGCTGCGCCTCCGTGACGACTACCTTGCCATCGCCACCCTCGGCTTTGCAGAAATTATCCGCGTGGTGATCACCAACCTTCAAACCGTAACCAACGGCGCGCTGGGTCTTAAAGGCCTGCCCCGCTATTCAACAACGTATATGATTTGGGCCATCGCGTTTGTCGCAGCGATTTTTATGCTGGCCTTAATCAATTCCGCCTTCGGCAGATCCTGCCGCGCGGTACGTGACAACGAAATTGCCGCGCAGGCAATGGGGATCAACATCGCCAAAGTAAAGATACAGAGTTTCACGATTGCCAGTTTTATGGCAGGCGTCGGCGGCGCCCTCCTCGGCCATTTAATGAGTACCATTGATCCAAAAATGTTTACGTTCAGTCTTACGTATAACATCATACTTATTGTCGTTTTGGGCGGTATTGGCAGCATTACCGGTTCTATTTTTGCCGCAGTTATCGTGACTATTTCGATGGAAGCCCTCCGTTTTCTTGACGGCCCCCTCAACTTTATATTTTTTAGGACACAAGGGCTCCCCGGCCTCCGTATGGTGGTCTTTAGTTTTCTGCTTTTGATGGTGGTAATTTACCGTCAGCAGGGGCTTATGGGAACACGGGAATTTTCCTGGAACGGGCTTTTCAATTTTAAAAATATTTTTGTGAATAAAATAGCAACGTTAAAATCAAAAATAAATTCAAAATCACGGGGGAGTAACTGATGCTCCTTACCCAAAATGTGACGATGCAGTTCGGCGGTCTTACCGCCGTTTCGGATTTTAATATCACGGTAGAAAATGATGAGATTGTCGGGCTTATCGGGCCAAACGGCGCGGGGAAAACGACTATCTTTAATATGATAACCGGCGTCTACACGCCTACCAAAGGCCAGATTCTTATTGACGGAAAAAATATTACCGGCAAACAGGCTCACGCGATTACCGGCGCGGGCATTGCGCGGACGTTTCAGAATATCCGTCTTTTTCACGGAATGACCGTGCTGGAAAATCTTTTGGTCGCCTGCAATCTCCGTGAAAAACCAAACCTTGCGGAATCGGTACTGCACCTTCCCGGTTATATTGTAAAAGAAAAAAAGGCCCGTGAGTTTGCCCTGGAACTTTTGGAGTCCGTAGGTCTTTTGGACAATGCAGGTGACAACGCCGTGTCCCTCCCGTACGGTAAACAGCGGCGGCTTGAAATTGTCCGCGCCCTTGCAACCGGCCCCAAAATTCTTTTGCTCGATGAACCTGCCGCAGGAATGAACCCGCAGGAGTCCTATGAGCTTATGGATTTTATTGTTGCGATACGAAACAAATTTAACATATCGGTGCTGCTGATTGAACACCACATGCAGGTGGTGATGGGGATCTGCACGCGGCTTTATGTGCTTGATTACGGGATCACCATTGCCGAGGGAACTCCCGCCGAAATCCAGAAAAACCAAAAGGTCATCGACGCCTACCTGGGGGTTGAATGATGCTGAACCTGAAAGGCCTTTCAGTTTACTACGGCGGTATTCACGCGCTTCAGGGCATCGATATTGATGTTTCCGACGGAAAAATAATCACCCTTATCGGGGCAAACGGCGCCGGTAAAAGCACTATGCTGAACAGCATAATCGGTCTTGTTAAACCTTCTGCGGGAACCATCACCTGGGACGGCGAAGACATCACCGGCCGCGACCCCAAGGATATCGTGTCCCGCGGCCTTGTCCTTATTCCCGAAGGCCGTCATGTATTCCCCAATTTAACCGTCGATGAAAACCTTCACCTTGGCGCCTATTTCCGAAACGACAAAGCGGCAATAAAAGCCGACCGCGAAAAAGTCTTTGCCCTGTTTCCCCGCCTGAACGAACGTATACGCCAGAGCGCCGGCACCCTGAGCGGCGGCGAACAGCAGATGCTCGCCGTAGCCCGCGGCCTGATGTCCAGTCCGAAAATCCTTATGCTTGACGAACCGAGTCTTGGGCTTGCCCCCCTCGTTTCCAAAATGATCTTTGACATCATCCGCGAAATAAATAAAAACGGCACGACGATTTTATTGATTGAACAAAACGCCCACGCCGCCCTGGAAATAGCCGATTACGCCTATGTGCTTGAAACCGGCACTATCACCATGCAGGATACAGGCGCCGCCCTTTTGAAAAATGATAATATCAGGAAAGCGTATTTGGGGGAAGGATGAAATGATTGAAAAATTAGCCTATTCTCTTGGCAGGAATGATGAAGAACCTAATATAGCATTGGCAAAAGAATTAGCAAAAACAAAAAATAAAAAAGGTATAAAGGAAATTGTTGACGGGTTAAATAGCAAAACAGAACAAATTGCAAATGACTGTATAAAAGTATTATATGAACTTGGTGAAATATCACCGGAATTAATCTCGGAATATGTTGATAGTTTTATTGTATTATTAAAATCAAAAAACAACAGGCTTGTATGGGGTTCAATGACGGCATTGTCAAAAATTGCAGCACTAAATGCCGGTGAAATTTATAAAAATTTGGATGTTATTATTGACACTTATGAAAAAGGCAGTGTAATTACCGTTGATAATTGTATAAGTGTTTTTGCAGAATTGGTAAAGGCTGATAAAAAATATGAAAAAACCGTATTTCCAATTATTATTGGACATCTTGAAAAATGCAGGCCAAAAGAAGTTGGGCAGCACGCTGAACGGGCATTTGTTTGTATTAATAAAAATAACGCGGAATTATTTATAAAAACAATATTGAAACGGCGGGACTCATTAACAGATGCACAAAAGAAGCGTGTAGATAAGTTAATAAAAAAATTGGAATGATAACGCTTGACAATTACATATCATTTTTTCCTTTCCGTGCTTTATAATTTGCCAGTAACTTGTCATATTTTCTGCCTTCAAGTTTAAGTTTCAATAAAGTAAGACAAAAACTGACAGAAAAACAAACAGATGTAGATATAAAAAAACCCAGCCATGTTAAAGGCTCATTGACCTGAAACCAATTAAAAATAACGGCAAAAATGGAAAATGTAAGCACTGTCGCAAGAAATAAAAGAAATGTACGCCACAGGAAACGCATTTTTACAAAAAACAATTCTGAAAACAAAAACACTTTTATAATGGCAAGAATAAAGGAAAAACCGGCAATTTGAAAAATTATACTGTATGATATGCCGGCGCTGCCAAAAGCAAACAACGCAGAAATATCCTGTATATAAGGACTGTGCCGGGTAACAAGCATTACCACAAGGGATAAGACAAGAAATGCGGTGGTAAAAATAGCAGCAAAACTGCCAAGCAAATCACTTATAAACGCTGTTTTATTCCGTTCTTTATCCATGATAACCCTCCAATTTTTGCTTTACAATGCCTGAATATTGTCTTGATACCATCAGCTTTATCCCTCTTGGCATGGTCAAAATAATCCTGCGGTCTAAATCAGGTTCGATAGACTGTATATGGTTAATGTTGAAAAGGCACGTTTTGCTTGCCCTCAAAAAATCCCTGTCGGCAAGTTTTGCTTCC
>JAISJS010000206.1 GCA_031261385.1 Treponema sp. | reverse complement strand
GGGGGCCTTGGCCCTTGTTGAGGGTCTGTGACAGAATACCATATACCGGGGAGGTTGTCGAGGATTTTTTGGGGGTATGTAACTCTTTTATATCACGTATATTCAGTGTATAGTGGAATTAATTCACCAATAAGGAAGTAATCCATGATTGATCTAACCATCGACCCCCAAACCTTACAAAAAAATATAAAAAAGGCCCGTGAAAACGGAATTATTGTTCCGACTTTTGCCCAGATGAAGAACCCGGAAACAATACCGGAGGCGGTAAAGCAGCGGCTTGCCAAAACAGGTCTTTGGGATGTCGAAAGCGCGAATCTTTTCCGTATTACCTGGAAAAATGAACCGAAAGAAATGGGCGGGCTGTACGGCGGCCCCAATTTTATCGAACTTCCAAAAAAGCTCACCGGCGTTGACGCCCGGATTATCTGCCTTGTCGGGAAATATTTTCCCACCGGCTGTCACAAGGTCGGCGCGTCTTTTGGCTGCCTTGTTCCGCGCCTGGTGACCGGGCAATTTGACGCCTCTGCCCAAAAGGCCGTCTGGCCGTCTACCGGAAATTACTGCAGGGGCGGGGCGTTTAACTCAAAACTTTTGGCCGTTGACGGCGTGGCTATTCTCCCCGAGGGGATGAGCAGGGAACGGTTTGACTGGCTCAAGACCGTTGCCGCCGAGATTATCGCCACGCCGGGGACCGAATCCAACGTAAAAGAAATTTTTGACAAGGTTCACGAACTTAAAGCGACGCGGAACGATGTGATGATCTTTAATCAATTTGAAGAAATGGGAAATTATCTTTGGCATTACCATGTGACAGGCGATGCAATCGCATCAGCCTTTGAAGGGCTGCGTGAAAAGGCCGACCGGGAAAATGTCGATACCGATCTCAATTTTGCGGGCGTCTGTTTTACGTCCGGTTCCGCAGGAACTTTGGCAAGCGGCGATTATCTGAAACAGAAATATCCGTACAGTAAAATTGCCGTGGGCGAGGCGCTGCAATGTCCCACGATACTCAATAACGGATTTGGCGGCCACCGTATCGAGGGCATCGGCGACAAGCATATCCCCTGGGTGCACAATGTAAAAAATACCGACATGGCTATCGCAATTGATGATGATGACAGTATGGCCCTGCTCAGGCTTTTTAACGAGGATGCCGGGAAAGAGTATCTTGTGAAAGAGGCGGGGCTGACGCAGGCGCAGGTTGATTTGCTTGCCCTGATGGGGATTTCGGGGATCGCCAATATGCTCTGCTGTATCAAATTTGCAAAATACTATGAGCTTACATCGAATGACGTGGTCGCTACGGTGCTGACCGATTCGGTGGAGATGTACCGTTCCCGCATTGCCGAACTGCGTGATGAACAAGGCGAGTACCGGGCGATTGATGCATCGGCTGATTTTGCGGCGAGCCTTGCCGGTGAGGGTACGGACAATATGCTTGAGCTTGGCTATGCCGGGCGGAAGCGGGTTCACAATCTTAAATACTATACCTGGGTTGAACAGCAGGGCAGGACAACAGAGGAACTTAACGATCAGTGGTACCATCAGGAAAAAAGTTTTATCGGAGTCCAGAAACAGGCTGATGAAATTGATGCCCTGATAAACGCATTTAACGCGGAAGTGGGTTTATGAAAAATGTTATTGGCGCAGTTTGTATCAAATGCGGTGCGGAGCAAACGGCAGCTAATGATACGTATACCTGCAAAAAATGCGGCGGAATCCTCGAAATAGTGTATGATTATCACTATATTAAATCACGTTTAACCCGTGAAAAACTTGCCGCCGATAAAGAGTATTCCATTTGGCGCTATCTGGATTTACTCCCCATTGAGGAAGGATCGAAACTCAGCGCATTACGGGTCGGCTGGTCGCCGTTGTATAAAACCGAAGCGATGGGAAAAGCACTGGGACTGAAAAATCTTTACATAAAAGATGACGGCTTAAATCCCACTTCAAGCCTTAAAGACCGCGCTTCGGCAATTGCGGCGGTACGGGCCCTTCACGCGGGAAAGAATATAGTCGCCTGCTCTTCCACGGGAAACGCCGCATCCTCTTTGGCGGGGAACGCCGCCGCCCTGGGACTCAGGTCTTTTATCTTTGTGCCTGAACGGGCCCCCATCGGTAAACTTACCCAGCTTCTTATCTTTGGGGCAACGGTAATAAAAGTGAAAGGCAATTATGAGGATACTTTCAGATTATCTGCCGAAGCAATAGCGCAATACGGCTGGTATAACCGCAACGCCGCCATCAATCCGTATTTATCCGAGGGGAAGAAAACCGTCTCTCTGGAAATTGCCGAACAGTTGGGATTTATAGCGCCTGATTATGTTGCAATATCTGTCGGAGACGGCTGTACCATCGCCGGGGTATGGAAGGGTTTCAAAGACCTTTACGCGTTAGGCTTAATTGATAAACTGCCAAAATTGATCAGCGTTCAGGCTGAAGGCTGCTGCCCCGTCAACCGCGCTATCGAAACCAATTCTCCGATTGAGCCGATGGAAGAAAACACCCTCGCCGACAGTATCGCCGTCGGCGTTCCGCGGAATGGGGACAAGGCTCTTATGGCGATACGTGAATCAAAAGGAATCACCGTCAATGTTTCCGATGATGAGATACTCGCTGCGATGCGCCTCCTTGGAAATACTGCCGGAGTATTCGGCGAGCCGGCGGGAGTTGCAGGCACTGCGGGGCTTAAAAAGGTCGTCGAAAAAAACCTTATCCCGCAAGACGCTACAGTGGTTTCTGTGGTAACCGGCAACGGCTTAAAGGACATTACTTCCGCACAAAAAGCCGCAGGGGAAATTGGGGGACCGATACACATAGCGCCTGACATGGGGCTTCTTGAGGATGAGTTCAGGAAGCGGGGAATTGAGGTTTAAAAACTATTCGGGAATAATATGAACCAAATCCCCGCCGCCATTATCGGCCTTGGCCGTATCGCCAGTCTCCTTGAAGATGATCCCCTCCGCGAAAAACCCTGTACTCATGCGGGGGCCATCACCGCAAACGAAGACTGTACCCTTGTTGCAGGTTCCGATGTTGATGCAGAGCGGCGGGCCTTATTTGCCAAAAAATGGCAGGTTCCGGTTTATGCCGATGCCGCTGAAATGCTCTGCGCCCATCACCCGCAGATACTCGTTATTGCGACCCATCCCGACAGTCATGCCGAATATTGCCTGCTTGCCGCAGAAAACCATATCCCGGTAGTGATCTGCGAAAAGCCGTTGGCGGACAGCCTCCGTTCGGCTAAAGCGATCGCACGGTTAACGGCGGGGAAGGGCGGTGCGTCAGATGGTCTTAAAATTGTTACCAATCACGAACGGCGTTACTCGGAAGATTATATTACGGCAAAGACTGTTCTTGATGAAGGCCGGCTCGGAAAACTGCTTGGCGTTACGGGGACTTTATACATGGGCCGCTTCCGCCGTCTGTTGGATGTGCTTTGGCATGACGGCACCCACCTTGCCGATGCGATCATGTTTTTAACTGATTCAACACTGAAACACCGCCGCAGTTGGGGAACAAAACTCACCGCAAAAGAAGGAACCGCGTATCTGGAAGCTGAATTGTATGGCGCTGCCGCAAAAAGGATCCCGGTTCTCATCGAAGTGGGGGCGGGGCGGGATCATCTGGTTTTTGAAATTGAATTTTCCTGCGAAAAGGGAAGGCTCCGGATCGGCAATGGGATTTTTGAAGTTTGGGAAAGCGCAGAGAGTCCTTATGCCGAGGGGTTCCGCTCATTAAAAAACTCAAGCGTTAAATTTGAAGGGCCAACCGGGTATTTTGCAAACATGGTAAAAGACACTGTTGCCTGTGTGCGGGAACCGGATAGGCAGCCGCAGTCGTCTTCCGCAGACGGCTTAAGAGTGATAGAATATTTACATTCAATAAAACGATGGAGGTAAGAAATGTCGATCTATGATTTTACGGTAAAAAACGGCAAAGGTGAGGATGTATCCCTGGAACAGTACAAGGGCAAGGTCCTCTTAATCGTAAACACTGCAACCCATTGCGGGTTTACTCCCCAGTACAAGGGTCTCCAGGAACTTTATGAGGCCTGTAAAGACAAGGGTTTTGAAATCCTCGATTTTCCGTGCAATCAATTCGGCAAGCAGGCCCCGGGCAGCGCCGAAGAAATTGAGCAATTCTGCACCCTTAAATATCACACGACCTTTCCGCAGTTTGCCAAAATTGAGGTCAACGGCCCCAACGAAAATCCCCTGTATACGTATCTTAAATCCCAGGCAGGGGGAACCCTTGGTTCTGCCATCAAATGGAATTTTACCAAGTTTTTGATTGATAAAAACGGCGCGGTGATTAAGCGGTACGGTTCCGCTGAAAAGCCGGAGGCAATTCAGAAGGATGTTGAAGAGGCGCTGAAAGGATAGCGAACCTTTAAGATCTTGATAAATTTTGCCTTTTTTAGCAAATTTTTCCCATTTTCACTAAAGCGCCACACATCCTGGACCCATATATAGGTTATCAAACTTGATCAATTTTAGTACGTAATATTGACAAGTAACCGAAAATGGGGTACATTATGGAAGTACAGTACGTAGTAAAAATGCCAAAGAAACTGGAAAAAACCATTCGGGAAATGCCGAAAAATGCAGTAGGAACTTTGAGAGAGTTAATTCGTGATATTAAGAACTCAGGTCCTATCCGGCCTGAATATCCGAATTACAGCAAACTTGGGAAGGCAACCTACCATTGCCATTTGGCGTATAGCTGGGTTGCCTGTTGGCGGTGCGAAAATGGGGAATATATAGTGGAGGTAGAGTATGTTGGTAGCCGTGAAAAAGCCCCCTACTGAATTTGTTATTCAGGGGACTATACCGGAGAAATTTGTCAATCTTTTAAAAAAAGATTATGGTTCTGCCGTAACTGTGGAACATGATGTAAAAACGGAAGATGACGGTGATGAATTGGTCGATGTAACAGAAATGGAATGGAATAATGAAAGTGAGGCAAAAGAGAAACCCGGTGATACTATGCGGTTTTACCGGCGCCTGCATAAAATGACCCAGCCTGCTTTGGGAGCCTTGTTGGGTGTCTCCAAACAAAAGATCTCCAATATGGAAAACGGGATTGTGCCTATCAGTCGGCAGACTGCGCTCAAGCTTGAAAAAATATTCAAGGTACGGGCCGGCAGGTTTATCTAAAGCCCGCCTCTCCGTGATGTTGACACGACAAACGCATGAACATGAAATTCAAAGAGAAGAAACCACGAACCACACAAAAACACGAACGAAAGTACAAAATTGTCCTTATTTTTTGTGTTGGTTCGTGTGGTTCGTGGTAAAATTCCTTTTCATGCGTCTGTCGTGGTGATGTTGACTATCCGGCCTCTTTTTGTTAATCTATCGAATAATTACGATAAACGTCCCTGCGGGCAACATCGTAAACTTAAGGAAGAATATATAACCACGAAGTCGAAAAAGTTAAAGAAGGGAAGAGAAAAGAGGCTATTACCTCTTGAAAACTTATTCGACTTATTCGACTTTGCGGTTAA
>JAISJS010000200.1 GCA_031261385.1 Treponema sp. | reverse complement strand
ATGACCAGGGATACGCTGAAACGCCAGAAGGGGATGCCCGAAGAAAATATCGAGGTAAGTTCATTCCTGCTGTAAAGATCCCCCAGGGTATAGGCGGCGGCAAAAAGGAGGCTTATCGGCAGGGCATAGGAAAAACTCTTGGGAAGGTAAAACAGGCTTACCCGCATAATATCCTTAAAGGGCACTTCGTAATTAAGGTAACGCCAAAGATTTGCAAAGAGGTCGATGAGGGAAAGAAGCAGTACAAACATGCTGATGGCGACGGCAAAAATGGGGAGGAACTGCTGTACAAGATACCGGTCAAGGATAAAGCGCCCCAGTTTGCGCTGCCCGTTGTGCTGCATAAATTTATTTTCTCACGCGGATGATACCCATGACAAGCCCGGAGGACAAGGCAAGGATATTGGGCAGCCACATGGACCAGAAGGGATTATAGCCGAGCCGTATCCCCATGGTCTGCCCGCCGAGAAGCAACGCCCAATAAATTACCGCGATGATAAGGCCAAAGATAAATCCCACGGTTTGCCCGCTTTTTTTTGCCAGGAGCCCCAGCGAAACGGCGAGGAACACAAAGGAAAGCGCTCCAAAGGGGATCGAAAATTTCTTGTAATATTCGAGCTTGTAGAGCATTATTGTACGGTCCCGGGCCATCGAGACAAGTGACTGGGCTTCCCGCTGGTAATTGCCAAGGGCGCTTGTTTTGCGGTTCCATGACGGGTCGCCGGGGCCCATACGAAGGCTTTCTTCAAGGTCAAGGGCGTGGCCGCTGATACGGCTTTTCCGCTCTTCAGTCCGCCGGCCAAGTTCAGCATTTTTTATTTTGATTTCGCGGCGTACATCGGTAGAACTCATTTCTCGGGGGCCGACGGAATTCACCGCCTGAATAAGGTCCTCCTGGGGTACCCAGTACTGGAGAAAGGTGCTGGACGCATAATCATAATCCTGCCGGGCGATTTCCTTGGAGGACTGGATAAAGGCCCGTTCCAGATCGAGGCTCAGGCCCTGTTTTCCGGCATCCTTGAGCTCGGCGTTGTTTGCCATGATCACCCGCCGTTCTCCGTCGCCTGTTTTGTCGAGGATCAGCACATTGTCGATGGAATTGCCCGTGACATTCCCGGTGACAATCACCGTATCCTTAAAGCGTTTAACGGAATTGGCTTCCAGTTCCAGCGCCGGAGTGGACACAAGGATACGCCGGTACAGCCGTGAAAACTGAACGGTCCCCGCCGGAAGCAGCACATCATTTGCAATGAATGAAATTATCGAGATGATGATCCCCACGGTAATGGCCGGAATAAAAATGGTCCGGTAAGAAAGCCCCGAAGAAAGCATCACCAAAACTTCATTGTCGCTGGTCATTCTCCCTATTGTCATAAGGGTTCCAACGAGGGAGGCGAACGGGGCGGACATTGCTATTATCGATGGGATCGAAAAAAGTACAAGCAGCGCCACCTGTCCAAAGGGAACAGGTTTGGTGAGGATTTCCTGAGCCAGGAGCAGCAGCTGATTTACAAAAAAAATAAAAAAGAAAAAGAGAAAGGAGACAAGGAAGCTGAACATGGTCTCAGTCAGAATATACCGGTAAAGGGTCCACGACATGGAGCGTGAATTCCCCGCCTCTATACTGATTAAATTCCGGTTGATCCGAAACCTCCCCCGCCCCGTTTTGTTTCCGGGAGCGTGCGTTCTTCCGTGAGCGGCAGCCTGCTCACCGGGGCAATAACCAACTGGGCAATACGGTCGCCGTTTTCAACGGTAAACGGCCCGGCGCCCAGGTTGATAAGGATTATCTCCAGTTCCCCCCGGTAATCCGAATCGATAGTGCCCGGGGAATTGAGCACGGTAATGCCGTGGCGGACGGCAAGCCCCGACCGGGGCCTCACCTGCCCTTCATACCCTTCCGGGATTGCAAGCGCAAGCCCCGTAGGAACTTTTGCCCTGCCCAATACGGGAATCACCAGAGCGGCCTCCAAAAAAGCGCGGATATCCATCCCCGCCGCTCCCTCGCTTTCATACCGGGGAAGCGGGATACGGGAATCTTTCCGTACGATTTTCAGGGCCGCACTCGCTGTCATTTTTAGTAGCGCCGCGGGCGATCCCGATCGTTACGGGGCCGGTCGCCGCGATCCCGGTCGCTGCGATCCCGATCGCCGCGGCCTTCCGGTGACGGCGCAGACGAAGCGCCGTTGGGATCTATTGCATCAATATAGGAAAGGTTAAGTCGGCCCATCCGGTCTATTTCCAGAAGCTTTACCGGAATCTCCTGCCCCTCGTGAACCACTTCGGTCACTACATTGACCCGTTCACGGGAAAGTTTGCTGATATGTACAAGGCCTTCCTTGCCGGGAAGTATCTCAACAAAGGCGCCGAAATCCATTATCCGCTTGACAACGCCGTTGTACACCCTGCCGATTTCCGGATCGAGCACAATGCCCAGCACCGCAGCCTTGGCGTCTTCTGCATCTTTGGTATTTTTGCCAAAGATTGTGACCGTTCCGTCGTCGTCGGTGTTGATCCGCACGCTGTACTGTTCGCACAGGGCTTTGATGTTTTTTCCGCCGGGGCCGATGAGGGCGCCGATCTTGTCAACATCGATCCGCAGGGACACAATTTTGGGAGCATATTCGCTGATATGGTCGGTGGGCTTGTCGATTGTTCCGTTCATTATCGAAAGGATGTGGAGCCTGCCCCGTTTGGCCTGATCCATTGCCTTCCGCATGATTTCGGGGCTTACCCCGGCGATCTTGATATCCATCTGGAAACCGGTAATTCCGTCTTCGGTACCGGCAACTTTAAAGTCCATGTCGCCGAGGTGATCTTCTTCGCCGAGGATGTCGGAAAGCACGGCAAAACGGTCCCCGGGGCCGCTTGTCCCCTCAGTTATAAGTCCCATGGCGATACCCGCCACCGGTTTCTTCATCGGAACGCCGGCCTGGAGCATCGAAAGGGTCCCGCCGCACACCGACGCCATTGAGGAGGAGCCGTTTGATTCCATGATCTCGCTGACCACCCGTATGGTATAGGGGAATTCTTCTTTGGAGGGAACCATTGCTTCCAGGGAGCGGCGGGCCAGATTACCATGACCGATTTCCCGGCGGCCGGTGCCCATGCGCCCGACTTCGCCAACCGAATACGGGGGGAAGTTGTAGTGGAGAATAAAATTCTCACGTTTATCGCCTTCGATGTCATCGAAGATCTGCTCGTCAAAAACGGTTCCCAGCGTGGTTACCGCCAGGGCCTGGGTTTCACCGCGGGTAAAGAGCGCTGACCCATGGGTACGGGGCAAAATCCCCACTTCGCAGGTGATAGCCCGGATATCTTCGGTACCTCTGCCGTCTACCCGCTTTCCGTTATTCAAAATTGAAGAGCGGAGTATCTCGTACTGCATATCCTCAAAAAGCGCATCAAAAAGCTTTTTCTGGTTTTCATCGGCAAGCTGGTCGGCGTATTGGGACGCAAGGTCCGCCTTGACTGCCGCGATACCCTCATGCCGTTCCTGCTTGGTTTGGAGGAAGCAGGCGATCTCAAGCCGGGGATACGCCGCGCCGCGTATGGCGTCTTTATTATCAAGAGAAAAGCTGAGTTCTACGAGGGGAAGTTTTTCTTTTCCGGCAAGTTCGCGGAGTTTATCCTGAAGCTCGCAAAATTCGATAATCACCTTATGGGCTTTTTCGAGGGCTTCGATCATCAGGTCTTCGTTGACTTCCTTTGCGCCCCCTTCCACCATCGTGATTCCGTCTTTGGTGCCGGCCACGACGATTTCAAGCTTTGACTTTTCGATCTGCTCATAGGTCGGGTTGATGATAAGCTCCCCATCAACCTGGCAGACTCTGACTCCGGCAATGGGCCCGTTAAACGGAATATCGGAAATGTGCACCGCCGCCGAAGATGCGATAATGGCCAGCATATCAGGCGGGTTGACCATATCGGCGGACACCGTGGTAGGCACTACCTGTATCTCCCTGCCAAAACTCTTGTTAAACAGCGGCCGCATGGGCCGGTCGATAAGCCGTGACACAAGAATCTCTTTGTCCTTGGGACGGCTTTCCCGCTTGATAAACCCGCCGGGGATCTTTCCCGCGGCATAATACTTCTCGTTATAGTCCACCGTAAGGGGGACATAATCGAGCCCTTCGACCGATTCCGATGACGAACACACGGTGGCGATTACCGCCGATCCCGCGTACTGGGCGAACACAGACCCGTTAGCCTGTTTCGCGATCCTGCCGGTTTCAAGGACCAAGTCCTTCCCGGCGATTTGAAATGTTACTTTCTGAACCATTGTTTCCTTTTACTTACGGAGGCCTAACTCTTTGATGAGTGAACGGTATTTTTCAAGATTGGTACGCTGAACATATTTCAGCATGCGCCGCCGTTTGCCGACGAGGATCAAGAGGCCCCGCTGGCTTGACTTATCCTTCTTGAACTGTTTGCAATGCTCGGTGAGGTGGTTGATCCGTTCGGTGAGCAGGGCAATCTGGACTTCCGACGCGCCTGAATCTTTTTCGTTTTTACCGAATTTGGTCACGATGGACGCCGCTTCTTCTTTGTTTAACGCCATATTATCTTTACACTCCTTGGTAAACTGTTTTAGATGAACTCAACATATTCTGTGTTGAAGTTCTGCATCCCCGCTTCTGCAGGGATGAAAATTTTGCCGTCTTCTATGAAAATCTCCCGCTTCTCCCGTTCGGGGGAAGCCGTTTTCCGCATCAGAACCTGATACCTTCCGCTGCAGGGGATAATCCGCTTCTCCTTCACCATATCAAATGAACGATACGCCCCGGCGGAAGCAGCAGAAATACCGGAAAGGTCGATACTCACATTCCTGCCGAGCAGCGCCGCCGCCAGAGGAATATCCCCCGCTAAAACCGCTTCCCGTACGCGGCTTGAACTTACCGTACTCTGCCCTTCAAAAACCGGTTCAACCAATTCCGTACAAACCGCAGCTCCCATCAAATCTGCAATGGCGTGCGCATCCGTATCCAACCGGTATCCGCAGCGGAAATTTGAACCAACGGCAAGATAACGTATCCTGCAATGATTTTTAAGGATTTCGACAAATTCCCTACCCGTTAGTTTACTGAAATTTCCTGAAAAGTCAATCAGTATGGTTTGATATACCGACAGGGATTCAAACGTTTCCAGTTTCTGTTTCAGGCTGAAAATGTCCCCCTGAAAGGTATCGGGATTTAAAACGTTCTTTGGATTTTGCCGGAAGGTAATCACCGTTGAAAGCGGCGTCTCTCCCGCGTTCCGCCGCGTTATTCTGCCGATCAACGCCTGATGGCCCTTGTGTACCCCGTCAAATACGCCGATTGTAACAGCCAAACCGGTGTCAGTCACCTGTTTTTGGGCAAGGAAATCATCCCACTCAATTATGTGCATACACATACCCGTATTTCCATGTTTCGCCGTGTTTTTCGATCATTGCGATAAAATCATCACCGCAGAAAATTCCTGCAGGAACTACCGCAGAAGATAAACCGCAGAGAGCACGGAGATCCGCAGAGGACGCAGAGGAATATTTAATATCATCATTAATCATATTAGAAAGTGGTTTACCTTGTATTATTTTTTGCACAGAGTGTGCGTCGATTTCAAACAAGGGGAGGCCGAGAGCGCTAAAAACCGCTTTATTGATGGGCGTCAGGGCGGCTGCGAGACCATTGTCACCCGAAACGCTGCTTTCGCCGGCGCTGTTTTCATCAAGGCGGACTGCCTGGGAAAGTGCAAAGCCGGCAACTTTTGTCCGTTTTAAACCGGTAAGATAGGCGCGGGAACCTGCGGCAAGGGCAATATCTCTGGCAAGGGAGCGGATATACGTGCCGCTTGAGCAATGAACATGAAACAGGGCAAACGGCGGCTCCCAGGAACGGAGTGTGAGTGCATAAATAGTCACTTCCCTTTTTTTCATTTCGGGGGGGGGTTCACCGGAACGGGCAAGCGCAGAGGCCCGTTTCCCGTTGATATGAATTGCCGAATAAGCGGGAGGGGCCTGGAGTATAACGCCTGAAAAATCGGACAGGGCTTTTTCAACCGCTTCCCGTGAGGGGATTTCTGCTTCGGCAATAACGGCGCCTTCGGGGTCCAGGGTATCGGTTTCGGCGCCGAAACGGACTACGGCTTCGTAGTGCTTGTCGCAGTGGGTAAACCAGGGGCTGAGTTTTAACGCGCGGCCTGTCAGTACCAGCAAAAGACCTTCGGCAAATTTATCCAGTGTGCCCGTATGGCCAACCTTGCGGGTAGAAAGGGCCCGTTTTACCGCCCCGAGCGCTTCAAATGAAGTGAGGCCGCTTTTTTTATTAAGGAGGAGCAGACCGGAAACATCATTCTGCGGAATCTGTCGGCTGTTCATCAAGTATGCTGGGACCTTTGCTCCGGCAAGAGCGGATCGGCGGTAGTATTTAAGCGCTCAATTTTTTTAATCAGATCGAAACCTTCCCGTATGCTCTCGTCGGCATGAAAGCGGAGATGGGGGATTTTCCGTATTCGTATGTCGGCGGCAAGCCGGGTCTGGATGAATCCGGCGGCGCTCTGCAGTCCTTCTACGCCCCGCTCAATGTTTGCGTCCGCCTTAACATTGGAGACATAGACTTCCGCATACGAAAGATCCCGCGTCACCGTTACCCGTGTAATCGACAGGAAAACGCTGACCCGGGGGTCCTTGATTTTGCTCTCCAGAATGAGGGCACTGATTTTTTCCTGTATAAGATGTCCGACACGTTCAGTTCGATATTCCGCCATGGCATCAACTCAATTTACGTGCGACTTCCACGATTTCAAAAATTTCAAGCTGATCGCCAACCTGTATGCCGTCAAAGTTTTCAAAACCGATGCCGCATTCGTATCCGGCGGCAACTTCCCGCACATCATCCTTGATACGCCGTAACGATCCGAGCTTCCCGGTATGAATAACGATTTCATCGCGGATGATATTGACGCTGGCGCTGCGCTTGACTGTTCCGGTAAGCACATAACAGCC
>JAISJS010000183.1 GCA_031261385.1 Treponema sp. | reverse complement strand
GCGATGCTGGAGCGGATGTTTATGTACTTGTAGGGATCCACCACATCGGAACCGATGTGAACCTCATAATGCACATGGGGGCCGGTAGAAAGTCCGGTGTTTCCGATATAGCCTATCGTTTCACCCTGCTGAACCCGCTGACCGATGTTTACCCGGAACGACAGCATATGGGCGTACCGGGTATAGTACCCGTGTTTATGTTTGATGATCACATAATTGCCGAAACCTTCCGCATCGTTGTCGATGGTGACCACCTGCCCGTCGGCAGTGGCAACGATTGCATCACCCTGGCGATAGGTAGAAAGGTCAATACCCTTGTGGATGTAATACTGACCGCTAAAGGGGTTTTCATTCTGACCAAAAAACATCGAGATATGCCCAATACCGCCCTTGATGGGCCAGATACTCGGGATTTCCGTAAGAAGGGCGCTTTGGGAATTCAACAGGGTACCGATTTCCCGAATCGGCCCCTCCGCCGAGGCAAGGTACGCAGAAAGGTTCCGCACATCGGACACCTCCTGGAGTACCCCGTCGGGGGTTTCCCGTATATCAAAAAATGAGGAAAGATCCCCGGAAGCCGAAGGAGCGGCGTTCCGCTCCTGAAAATCTGTCCCGATGGCAGACAGGGTTCCCGAAAGTGCAGTCTCAAAGCCCCGTGCATCCCTGAGGAGCTGGGCCGTTTCATCCCGCAGCTGGTCCAAACTGGCCTGAACGTCCTTTAAGCGGCCGTCTTTTGTCGCCAGCACATTCCGGGTACTGCTGTAAGACGCGCCGTACCAGAAAAATGTCCCGATAACCCCGGCAACGACCAGCAGAAAACAGCAAACCGAAAGAACGGTAATATGGAGATTGTAAACTTTCTTTTCTGAATGGGGGACAAAAACAACGGTATAACGGCGGGTCATAAACCGGACAAGAGCCTTAAAAATCCCGCCTACCCCTGAGGCAACTGCGGAGGCAGCGTTCTTTACCCGCTGCACTATGGAATTTTCCAATCTCTTATACTCATGAACCGAAGCCACGCACCTCTCCTTTATAAATTCGGAACTAAACCCCATACCAGTGTAACAGAATTCAGCAAAGCCGTCAAATGAAATACGAAACTATTTCTTTAGTATCGGCAAAAACTGCCTGACACTTTCGTTTTTAAGGCAATGTAAAGGTTGCTACCGCCGCAACCCGGTAAAATTCCAGGCGCAGGGGGTTGTCTGTATCCAAAACCCGGTTTTGATAAAAGGTTTTCTTTTCCCGGTCTCCAATTTTACTGGTACTATCGGTATAATTCCTAAAAGTTTTGGTTTGGACAATCAGGGCGGCGGAAATTTTGGGGGTAATTGTAAAATTAAACAGCGCCGAAAAGAGCCACTGACCCAGATCGTCGCCCCAGACATCCCGACCGGAGGTGGTATAGAGATTTTGATTCACTTCCGCCAAAAGGCCCACGGTATTGAGGAAAATCGGCATCTGGTAGCCTAACAGGAAGTTGCCGTAATAGGTAAAACCATTGCGGCGCTGGGAAAAATCATCCTCGTAGACCCAGGAATCATCAGCGTCAGCTTCGGAAAAACCCATGTACGTCCCTTCGTGATAGGTCCTGAACACAATGTGGTTCCAGTCGCCGGGGACGAATGCCGCCATATCAATCTGAAATGCGCTGCCCAAATGGAAATTATACGTCAGCCCTCCAAAAGGAGTTCCGTCCATAGTGCGCTCGGGGATCCCATCCGAATTGAGCGGGCCGGGCGTATTGATCCCGATGCCATAGAGCAAAAAGTCGCCAAGTTCGATGTTCCAGCCTGTCCCCAGTTTGGTACCGGCTACTACCTGTAAAAAAGCGATAGGCGTCCAGGTTGCCTCGGCAATACCGTTAAGGGATATGGGGGTAACTTCCGCCGACAAATTTAATTTGATATTGTTACCTGCCGTCAGCGCCCCTTCGCCCTGCAGGAACGGAAAAACCCAGTTCTGGTTAAAGGCGAGTTTTAACTCCGGCAGCGTGGAGATACTGAGTACCAGATTCCGGCCGGAGGTAATTCCGGAAGTAGTTTCATCTTCGGCCCAAAGGCCTCCCAGCACAAAAAGAAAGAGAACACCTGTCAAAAACCGGCTTGCGGCGGCGGTACGGCGGATTACTTTTTTCTTTGTCATGATAATCTCCTCCCTACATTAAATATTATTCGGATTATAACAATAGTCCCTAATCAAATTATAAGATATAGTCTTACATGGCACATCAATTCCGCTGCTCAAACGGGTTACCTTGTCTTTGCCCACCCATTCACCACTGATGATTTTATTGGTGGCAAGGATCGTGTCCAATAAAAAGTCATGGTGAAGCTGAACGGGGGCCTGGTTACGGTGACCGGGGTGTATTAAAAGCTGATCCAAATTCTTGACCTTTTCATGGAGCCTTTTAAGACTTCTCTGCAATTCCCGCAGGGAAAGGGTATTGGGAATATGCATCCAATATACTCCGGCGCCTATGGCGTCTCCGGTGTACAGGTGCTGTTTTTCCCGTTCAAGAAAAACCGCCGACCCGGGGGTATGTCCCGGAACCGAAATGGTTTCCAGCCGATACCCGCCCAGATCAAAAATCATGCCGTCCCTGAGGGGCTTATAGGCGGCAGATTTAAGATCGGGGGTAAGAATGGGAATATCCCTTTCATCAATATAAACATCACATCCGGCTGCAATAAAATCTTTAGTAGAAACTCCCGCATGATCCCAATGCCCATGGGTAAGGAGTACATCCAGCGGCAGGGAACACAGATCCTTCACCCTGGCATAGAGGGACGTTTCAGCCTGCAGGGTATCTATCAATACGGCCCGTTTGGTTCCGGTGACAAGATATGCATCCACCTGCGGACCATTTTGAGAGGCCTCATTAAAAATGCAGATAGTATCATCCAGTTTTTTTGTAGTCAGCGTCCCGTCCATACTTACACGGCCTCAAATCCCGATCGAATCGCCTCGACATTTTTAGGAATAAACTTATGTTTATCCACCGAGAAAAACTTTTTCAATATCGGCTCAATTTCCTTTAGAGAAAGAGCGCCGGTAAGTTTTGCCATGGCGCCGAGGGCAACCATGTTGGCAAATTTGATATTACCGATTTTTTCTGCCAGACCGGTCGCTTCAAGCGTTACCACTTTGAGACCGGTCCGTTTGGGCGCCTCCTTTACGAGGGTGGAGTTGATCACCAAAAGGCCGCCGTCTTTAAGGAGGCCCTCACAAAGGGGCAAAGAATCGCTGTTCATCACGAGGGCCGAGTCGGCGGTGGTGACCAGCGGGCTGGCAATTTCGTCATCCGACACGATGACCCCTGCGCGGGCGATGCCGCCGCGTTTTTCAGCGCCGTAAAACGGAAAAAAGGTGACGTTTTTGCCCTCCTGCATGGCGCAATATACCCAAATTTGCCCCAACGAAACAATGCCCTGACCGCCGAACCCGGCAAAATA
>JAISJS010000180.1 GCA_031261385.1 Treponema sp. | reverse complement strand
ATGCGGTTCTTGCCGTTGACTCAGGAATGCATGGCGCCTACCTCAACAGCACCGCAAACACGGTGTACTGCATCACCGTGACATGGGACGGCGCCGCATACACGGCAACGACGGGGCTTACTCCAATTGGACCATAGTTAAGACATCGGACACCACCGAATAGAGTAGTTGTCGCAGAAGTACCAGACACCATTTTGTAAATCAGGGCTGCTTGCATCGAATCTTAGGTTCGCCGCAAGCAGCCTCGCTGAATATTTTGTTGATGAATAATAGACTTGATGTATAAAATAGTATATACAAAGAGCGAAAAAAAACCCTTGACCAGATAAACGTGATTTGATAATCTAAATAAACAACGTGCGTTGCGGGAAAACTCACTTTTTTCTCCTATGTAGGTCCAGTTGAATACTTTTTATGGAAGGTACTCTTATGGAACTTACTGAAAACAAAATGGGCACTGCCCCGGTCGGCAGGCATTTACTTACCATGTCCCTGCCGCTTATGCTGTCAATGCTTTTTGAGGCCTTTTACAACGTGGTTGACAGTTTGTTCGTTTCGCACGTCAGTGAAAAAGCCCTAACCGCCGTTTCCCTCGCGTTCCCCATTCAATTATTGGTTGTTTCGGTTACGGTCGGCACCGGCGTTGGTATTAATGCGATTCTGTCAAGGAGCCTTGGAGAAAAAAATCAGAAGGGCGTGGACAGCGCCGCATATAACGGTATTTTTCTTGCCCTTCTCTCGTATATTGTGTTTCTGATTTTTGGGCTGTTTCTCACCAGGGCGTATTTCACATGGCAAAGCAATGATCCTGAAATTGTGCAATATGGCGTTGACTACCTCTCTATTTGCATGGTCTTTTCATTCGGCGCAAGCGGACAGATTGCGTTTCAGCGGCTCTTGCAGTCAACCGGAAGAACCGGACTTTCAATGGTATCGCAGCTGGCCGGAGCAATCTTCAATATAATTTTTGACCCTATCCTGATTTTCGGTTTGTGTGGTTTTCCCGCTATGGGGACAAAGGGGGCGGCTATAGCCACTGTTGCGGGACAAATTCTCGCATTGGGTATTGCGGTCTTTTTTAATCTTGCAAAAAACAAGGAAATTCATTTCAAGTTTCAAAGAGTTCGTCCAAGCGGAAAAATGATTGCGGAGATTTATAAAATCGGTATTCCTGCAATTATTATGCAGGCGTTGAATTCCGTAATGGCTTTCGGTGTAAATGTCATTTTGATAAGTATATCATCTACCGTAGTGGCGGCATTTGGCATTTATATCAAAGTACAAAATTTCATTTTCATGCCGGCATTCGGCGTGAACAACGGCGTTATCGCAATGACCGCATATAACTATGGCGCAAAGAATAAAAGGCGTATCGATGAAACTATTAAATATGGCACGATCTATGCCGGTACAATTATGGTGATCGGCATTGCGATAATGCACTTCTTGGCCGCTCCAATACTCACGGTGTTTGACGCTTCCGCGGAACTTATGTCTATTGGTATCGTTGCAATGCGTGTTATTAGTTTAAGTTTTATATTTGTGGCGTTAACACTTATCATGCAGGGCGTTTACAACGGGCTGGGGAACGGTATGTATTCGCTTATTATTACCCTGTGCCGTGTGGTAGTAATACTTTTGCCTGTGTTATACATTTTCACCAAACTGTTTACGCTCAACACGGTATGGCGGGCTTTTGTTTTGGCAGAAGGAGGATCGGCGGTTGTGGGAGCATTTCTTTTGAAGAAAATATATAAACAGAAAGTCGCAAACCTGGCTAATGGTTGAGATAAAAACGCCTGCTACTTCTCCATTCCCTTCACCGTCATCGCTATGGCAGATTTAAGTTCACTGACCGCACTGCGCTTAAGCACAACAAGGCGGAAGATGGCCGATTCGACAAAGCTGTATAAAAGATCATCGGCAACCTTGATATTTACCGGGGCAAGTTCACCGGACTTAACGCCCTCGATAACCATAGACGCAAGGATATGGCGCAGCCTCATGGTCCTGCGGCGCACCCTCGGTTCCGGATCGACGTTGCTCTTGGAAAGGTGAAACAGATACTCGGAAATTACCGAAAGAAGGCGCCGGTTTACTTCGAGGCGGTCGATAACATTGCCGAGCACCTTATTGATCTTCTTTGCCGCGCCCAGCGATCCATCGCCGCGTATGGTCTGCAGATCCTGCTCAACCTCGACAAGAAGCTGCTTTATACTGTAATTAAAAATTTCTTTCTTGTTCTTGAAGTATAAATAAAGAGTAGTACGGGTAATGCCGCAGCGGTCGGCTATCTTTTGAAAGGTCGCATCCTCAAAGCCCTCGTCCATAAAAACATCAAGAGCCTTTTCGAGAATTTCTTTTCTGCGCTTATCGTGTTCAACAATAATTGACATGGATACCCTCCGAATTATAATCCTTCATATTGAAAAAAATATGAAGGGATAGCCCCGTTGGTTATTTCACGGCAGGAACCGGCCTTCTTCCCGAAGAACGATTCAAAACCGGGATGATCGGTAATGACTGCAAGTTTCCAGCCGGGGAAATTAAGCGATAAAACCGGCATTCGCTCATAGATACGCTCGGCGTCCCCAGGCTCCCCCAGCCGCTTGCCGTAAGGCGGGTTAGTAATAATAAAACCCGTCTCCTCATCAGGAGAACGGGCTTCTTCCATGGGAAGCGCCCTGATATCCGGCAAAAACGGCAAATGTATTTTATTCGGCTGGGAAGCCGACATGCCGGGAACCGGCGTACGCGAGCAGGCTATATCATAGGCACGCTCGGCGTTTGACTTTGCAATGGCCGCCGCCCGTGCGTCGGAATCGCTGCCATATATCCTGATGGTCCGCTCAAAATTGATACGGCCCAGTAAATCCCGGCGGACTGCATAATCAAGCTCCTCATCGGCGATGAGGAGACCGTCCAGGGCAAAGCGCCTGCCGAGGCCGGGAGCCATATCCCATGCATACATCGCCGCTTCAATGAGTATGGTACCCGATCCGCAAAACGGATCGTACAGCGGGAATTTCCGCCGCCAGTTTGCAAGGAGCAGTATCGCAGCCGCGGTAGTTTCCCGCAACGGCGCAATGCCGCCTTCTTTCCGGTAACCGCGCTTGAAAAGCGGCTCACCTGAAAGGTCCAGCAGCAGCGACACCTTGTCCTTTTCAATATAAACCCGCAGTTCGGCGACAGGACCGTTTTCACTCAGCCTCTCAGTCTTGTACATTGTACAAAGCCGTTCAGCCGCCGCCTTATGAACTATCGCCTGAATGCTCGTTTCCGCAGAAAGCTTTGATCTGTTGGTCCTCACCTTTGATACACGCAGCCCCATCCCTTTGGGGATATACGCTTCCCAGGAAACCGCTTTGGTTCCGTCAAAAAGAGCGTCGAAGTCTTCGGCCTGAAAAAAGGCAGTTTCCAAAAGCAGCCTGTCGGCGGTACGCAGGCCAAGGAGACAACGGTAAAGGCCCTCAAGGTCTGTTGTAAAGCGTACCTTGCCAAAACCTGTGTCGCTTATGTTGACAGCTTTCGCGGCCATTGCCGCACCAGCGGCCGGAACACCATCCGCTGTTGTCACAGCCCCGGCTGCACCAGCTGCCGGGGCT
>JAISJS010000167.1 GCA_031261385.1 Treponema sp. | reverse complement strand
ATGCAGTCGGTCTGGGCTTCCTTCAGAAAACGGCAGGCGTTGTACACCGCATCCTGATCCGATGTCTGGTAAGAGCCAAAGGGCATGTCCCCCACGATAAAAGTATTCGGCGCGCCCCGCTTGACCGCCTGACAATGCGCAATGCAGTCTTCCATGGTAACAGGATTAGTACCGCTGTACCCCAGCACCACCATGCCGAGGGAATCCCCCACAAGGATCATGTCAATCCCCGCCTGCTCCGCAAATGACGCCATGGGAAAATCATACGCGGTTATCCACGTAAGCTGCTCCCCGTTTTCCTTCATCTTGATAAAATCCAAAATCCCCTTTTTCTTTGCCATACGCATCCATCCTTACGGTTAAATTTTGTATGGTAAGTATTACATAATAAGCGGTGCATGTCAAGTTATTTTATAATTTATAATCCAGGCTGAGCAGTTTTATCGAAAGATGCACGTGGAGCAGTTCATCGGGATCGTCAAAATCGATCCCGGAAATTTCTTTTATTTTTTCCAAACGCCGCAGAAAGGTTAACCGGTGAACCGGCAGGTTTGCCGCCGCTATGGTCATATTGTACCGCGCATTGGCAAAATAGCGGGTGGTCTTGAGATATTCGGTGCCGTTTTCTTTGTCGTATTTTATCAGGGCCAGGATGCCGGAATGGAGGATGCCCTCCAGGGATAACTCACCGGTAAGGCGCTCGCTTATATAATCCATGGTGTAGTCCGCAAAATTGTACCGCCAAAGATGGGGGTCTTTTTTTTCTCCCAGCCGTAATGCAGCGTTGGCCTGGGTATACCCGTCTTTCAGGCACATAAAAGAATCCATCCTGTTTGATATTCCCGCTTTGCAGTTAAATTCCCGGATAAAATAGGGGATGATTTTTTGATAGTTTCCAAATTTATTTCTTGGATCACCCTGAAACCGGTCATTGATTATCCATATAATGAAGGGAGCCATAATTACCGCGCAGGAATGGATAAGATCACTCTCAAGCTGCCTGCATAAATAGGATGAACGGTTACTGAAATCCAGGGTATCCGGAATATGAAAGACCGCCACCCGGTAGAGATCCTGAATCTGCCAGTCCTCCCCTTTAATAATGGGAAGAATATCCTGTTCGGCAATATCCTTTGATTGCAGGATATAGCTCCGCATCAATTCGTGGAACGCGTCTTCCTGCTTCTTGTCCAACAGTTTTCCTGATTTACTGATAAAAACCACGCCAAGGTAATCACCGCAAAGGGCAAGCAGTTCCAACTGACCGTTTATATTGGGGGAACTTTGATCGTAGGCGGCGACAAGACGGCCCTCATAGTGGTTGCCGGATAAATCCGGGCCGTTAAAAATATTGCGGCAGAGCCACCGTTCTTTACAGGGATATTGGGGGTAAATATAGGGTTCCCGGTGTTTAAAAATTTTGTACTCATCTTCCTCCACCATAATTATTTCATTAACCATCTCGGTTGGAATATATTCCCAGTCCGCATTCGGGGCATTAATAAAATCAAAAAAATCATCCGTATAGGCGATGGTGCGGAAATTCCGGTCATGGAGGATAAAAGGAATGGTAAACAATTCCTGGATAATGTTAAACTGGGCAGTATACTCGGCCCCGTCAAGACAGGCCTTATGAAGGCGGGTGTCCCAATTGACTAGGCTCATGATGAGGGCAAAAACATCCTGTAGAACCTTGACCACCGGCGCAGGCTCGGTAACGCAGGCTATGTCCAGACCCCGCAGGCTCTCCGGTATATCATGCTCCGCCACGGGGCCGGTAAGCAGGAAGGAACAGGAAACCGGTTTTTTAATGCGGCGCAGATCTTCCGGGCTGCCGCTTATATACAAAAAATCGGGCTCCGGCGTATCCGTGTCAAGAAGCAGGGCCGAAGAAACCATGCTTCCCGATCCGCCGCTCAGATAGGTCAGGTGAAATTTCTTTTCTAACAAGTAAAAAAGTATTGCTGAAGTTATCTGAATAGGCTCCCTCCCGCTACTAAGTGTAGCGTGTATTTTTTCAAGTGGCAACAGTATGTAACTATAAAAATTCTATATATGGGTTTATTATAATATAACTTTTTTGGTTCTCGATTATGTTTCGATTTTTTATAAGTTTTAGGAGGTTAAATAATGGCTGAAAATGTAGCACCGGCAGGCAAGGTGCCCAAACCACTTACCAAAAAAATCAGGTTTGGGTACGGTGTAGGCGATTGCGCCTTTACCCTTATGACCAATGTGGAATCGTTCTTTTGGAATTTCTTTATGACGAATGTGGCGATGTTCGCCACGGAAATTGTCACCACCATCGCGTTAATTGCCAGTTTGGTTGACGCGGGCCTGTCCTGGATATACGGCGGTATTGTTAACGCCGCTAAGCCGGGTAAATGGGGCCGTTACCGGTCCTGGCTCATCATGCTGCCCTGGATTGTGCCTTTTATTTACGCATTCCAGTATCTGAAAGTAGGTCAGGGCGTGGTATCCTATGCAGTGGTTATCGTAGGCGCCATCGCCAGCCATATTATCTGGAACATTCCCTATGTGGCTAACGTCACGTTGGTCAGTGTTGCCGGTGGAACTCCGGAAGGCCGGGCAGCCCTTGCTTCATCCCGGGCTACCTGGAATCAGCTCGCGGGGATCAGCTTCTCCTACCTTGGGCTCCCCCTTGCCACCGTGCTGGGCGGTATAATTGGTGAAACCTACCGGTTCGGAGCCCTGGCATTCGTGCTGGGATGTTTAATGGTAGCCGGCTACTTTGTCAATTTTAAAGTAACCGAGGGGTACGAGGTAATTGAGTCCGACGAAGCGGTGGGTAAGAAGAGCAAGACCAAATCTTCCCCCAAGGACATGCTAAAGGCGCTGGTCCAGAACTCCCACCTCTGCTTCCTTCTTCTCGGGGACCTTCCCAAATTCATTATACGGTTTGTTCCTGCGGGGGCGGCTATCTATTACTTCAGATATACTGCGCAGAATACCGGATTGCTGACCCAGTACATTTTAATAACCAACATCGGCGCTTTTATCGGCGCTTTTATCGCTGGGTTCGTGGCCAAAAAATTGACCGCCCGTAATACGGTTATTTTCAGTTATGTGATCATGGCCGTTTGTCTCTTCCTGGTCTATTTCAATTACCTGAATGTATGGCTGGTTATCGCACTGATGTCCGTCGTGCAGCTTGGACAGGGTGTATGCTACGCCTGTACCACCGCCCTCTATGCGGATACGGCTATTTACGCCCAGTGGAAATCAGGGGTTGATTCCCGGGGATGGATCATGGGTCTTGCCAATCTTCCTTTAAAAGTCGCCATCATCGGAAGGGCGCTTGTCATCAATATCAGCCTTATGCTGGTTCATTTTGACGCGAAGGTCGATCCCGCCCAGGCTACGGACGAGCTGAAACGGGGCGCAACCGCCGCGCTTGCCCTTATCCCCGGCTTTTTCGTTGTGCTTGGTATTATCGTGATGGTCTTTGGGTACCGGCTTACTAGGGAAATGGTGGTAAAGTACCAAGCGGAAATTGACGCCCGAGAGTAAATTATAATTCTTCTCCGGAGGAGCGTTGCTTTTCCGGGGAAGAAATGATTGGGGGAGATTGGAAGTAATGAGCAAAAAGCACATTGCCGGAATGGGTGCTGCTATTTTTATTCTAATAGCAATGTTTTTTATCCCCCCATCAGAAAATCTGCCGGTTTCGGGTATTCATACCATCGGCATGGTGTTTGCGTTTTTAGTGGTACTGATTACCGAAGCCCTGCCCATGATGCTGACCTGCCTCATCTTTCTTGGCCTTATGCCTCTGATTGGAGTTTCACCGTCCTTTTCCTCGGCCTTAAGCGGTTTTTCAAATCAGGTGATCTTTTTTATTCTCGCGTCATTCGGCATTGCCGCTGCCTTTACCACGATTCCCCTTTCAAAGCGGCTGCTTGTTGCCCTCCTGCGAAGGTTCGGCAAAAGCGTAAAGAGCATGCTTTTTGCCCTGATGGCCTGTGCGGCGCTGATTTCCGCGGTGGTTTCCAATGTCCCCACCTGTGCGATATTTATGGCCATAGCCTTGAGCTTTCTGGAACTCTATGATGATCCGGATGAAAAAAAACGCGCCGGCCGGGCTTTTATGATTGCCATTCCCGTTGCAAGTATGATAGGGGGCATGATGACCCCGGCGGGAAGTTCAATTAATCTGCTTGCCATTTCACTCCTGGAGCAGCATACGGGTATCACCATCACCTTTGTTCAATGGATGGCTGCGGGTATTC